>NZ_DCAP01000042.1:140381-148331 GCF_002311535.1 Salegentibacter sp. UBA1130
TTACAATCCATAAATCAGCTTCCTAATAATGCAACTTCCTCAAGCATCCTGGAAAACACCCAAGTGATTTACAGCCTAAATAATGAAAAAGGTTATGAAGAACTGGCCAGGCGCTTGAGCCTCTCCAGTCACGATCTCAACCAGTTGAAATCGATCAGGAATAATTTGACCGGCAAGCGCAAGTACACCGAGATCTTCATCAAGATCGGTAAACAAAGTAACATTTTCCGCCTTGAAGTACCACCCGAAGTTTATGCTGCCTATCTCACCGACGGAACCGAAAACGAGGCCATAATGGCCATTTATAAAAAGACCAAAAATATGGAAAAGGCTATCAAGGAATTTATCAAACAGCCCTAAGCGCACATCACAATTTAAAACACTTTGATTTGAAAAATAAACACAAAACTTTAGTATTTACAATAGCCCTTGCTTTATGCTTGCCTGCAGGCGCTGCCTGCCAGGGGATGCCGGTGTATGATAATACGAACTTTGTCAGCCTGGTTAAATCCCTGGTTGAATCGGCCAAGCAAACCGCTAATCTTGTCAAGACCGTCAACTTTTTAAAGGCACAGAAAGAGCGTATTGAGAAGGTCAATAGCGTAGTGCAGGATTTAAAGGCCGTTCGTGAGATAGGTCGTAACAACCAACGCCTTATTGCGGTGATGCAGGATGACCTTCGGGATATTTTGAATTCCCCTTACATCAAACCAGAAGAAGTAAGTAGGGTCACCGAATCTTTCAGTGCCGTCGTAGAAAACTCCCTGGAGACCGCAAGCTTTATCGATGAAATCTTATCAAGTGATCATTTAAAAATGAGTGATGCCGAGCGGGCCGAAGTTTTAAAACAAAAAGAACTCGAGTCTAAAGAAATGGTCACAGATGTGCGGCTGAAGACCAAGCGTTACCGCGAGATCATTTCTTTTCGGGAAATGCAGGATAAGATCAATAACCGGGAAACGGGCTTTTAATGATGGAAGGAATGATCATATTGGCCGTAGGTGTCGAATATATCGACAGCGTTTTCCAAACCATCCAGGAGAGCGAATTTTCTCAGTATACAATCGTAGGTATGAAAACTCTGGCGGTGCTCTTCTTTTTGGTTAATATCCTTAAAAAGTATAATGAAGGGGTAGCCGATAGGCAGGGCTATACCTGGGGGCTTTCCCCCGGTGATTTGGCGAAAAACTTTGCGGTAGTTCTGCTGGTTATTTTTTCAACGCAGATCCTGGGATTCTTTGACAATATTCTTGTGGCCATTGAAAACCAATATCGCGATACTGCCCCTGCCCTATTGCCACTCCAAATGCAAGAGATTCCTATAGAAGAAGATGTCTCCCCTATGGGAGCAATGCGTAAAGCTATGGCTTTACTCTATGAGGCCTTAGTCACACCACTATATGGCTTTAAAACCTTTGCATTTTTAATTAGCCTGTTTCTATGGATTCTGGATTTATTCATTTATCCCTTGTTCCTGGCGGAACGTTATTTCCTCTTGGGTATTATGCAGGCTTTTTTTCCGCTGGTACTAAGCCTGGCGGTATTTGAAAAGTTTCGCTCGATGGCCTATGGTTTTTTCAGGCTGTATGCCGCAGTATATATGCTGGTGCCTGCATTCTTCCTGGTTAATGTATTTATCAATGCCCTTTATACGGAAATCAACACCAATTTTTGGGAAAACCTATTCGGGACGGATTACGGGAGTGGTTTTTTTGCACCGGTTGTAGAAATGGGTTCGATAGTTTTTATCGTGTTTTTAAAATTCAAACTCTACCGGCGGGCCATTTCATTTACCCTGAGACTGTTCACCACTTGAGGCATAAAAGCCATTTAACCTGGATCTCTTAATAAGCTTCGTTATAACCAATTTAGTCATAAAAATTAGTTCAAAATGAAAACACCATATAAAGATATCTATTCGATATTAAAGCTCAACCGCTTTATCGTGCTGGCTGTAGTGCTCTGCTCGATGCTTTGCAGTGTCTTTGCCATTTGGATGGCCATCTCCACACGGAATAATGCGCTAAATAGCGCTTTTGCAATCAATACCGATGGCAGTATAATTCCATTAAAACTGGTTACTCAAAAAGAAAACTTCCAGGTGGAGGCCCTTGCCCACCTGGAGCTGTTTCACACCTACTTCTATAATATTGATGCCAATAGCTTTAAGAAAAACCTGGAAAAAGCATTATGGCTTGGCAATAGTTCGGTAGACAACCTATACAGGCAGAAAAAGGCCGAAGGGGTTTACAACCGCTTATTGCAGTACTCGCTGGTTCAAAAGGTATTAACGATCGATTCACAGCTTGAAGAAAAGGAAGGTTCCTATGGTTTTAAAACCACTGTTATTTTTGAAATCAACCGCGGCAGCATTGTCGATACCTACCAACTGGTTAGCACGGGAAAACTGCTCATCGTAGATCGTCACTTCCCTCATAATCCACACGGACTTCTCATCACGGATTATTTCGAAAACAGTTTAAGAAAAGTACCCTCACAAAATTAAAATTTAAGCGGATGAAAATTGAAAAGAACAAAATCGTATTCATTAGCGTCCTGGTGGTCATTGTGATTTTTCTTGTCACCTATACCATAATGATCACCGGGGAGGATGAAGAGCAACAGGAAAACCTCAGGCAAACGGAAATCCCAGCCCTTGAAGAAGAAAGCCAGCAAACCTATGATTCTAAACTGGAGGCTATTGATAACCTCAAAGAAGTTCGGGATAAGAATGCACCAAGTATTTATGATGAAACGTTTTTGGACTCTTTAGGCTATTACGACACCGAGCTTTTGGAAAAAGAAAAAGAGCGCAAGATCGATAGTATTTATGAATTGGGAAAAGCCCGGCAAGCACAAATTGCAAACCTTACACAAACCCGGCTAACCAGCCCTCCGGAGAATAGCAGCCCGAGCCTAATAAAAACAGTACCAAAAGTAGATACTGCGGAAATTGAAGAAAAGCGAGAAATCGAAGCCAAAGAAATGGGTTTGGAACATCAATTATTCTTTGCATCTGCTCCCAAAGAAGCTAAGGATCGTATAACAAGTACTACCGATAAGGAAATTAAAGTGGTGATCGATGGCACCCAGGTAGTCAAAGCCAATTCCAGGCTTCGAATGCGGCTTGCCCAGCCTGCCAGTATTGGTGACAAATTTATCCCCAAAAACACCCCGGTTTTCGGCTTTGTGAGTTTTCAGCCTAATCGTGTCCTGATTGAGATTGAAAATATCAATAAGCATCAAACTAGCCTAAAAGCCTTTGACCTTGAAGATGGTAGCGAAGGTATCTACATCGAGAATAATTTCCGGGCGGAAGTAACTACGGAAGTCCTGGATGATGTAATCGGTGATATTAATATCCCAAGTGTACCCCAGGTCACCGGGATAAGCAAAGTATTTCGCCGAAATAACCGCAACGTAAAAGTGACCATTCTAAATAATTACAAATTAATTCTCAAAGCCAGCAGACCTGAATCAAACTGGGGAATGGCTAACCAATAAAACAATCATTATGAAAAAGTATATTTTAACCAAGGCTGCTCTACTGGTTTTTATTTTCACCAGTGCACAAACCCAGGAAAAACTGGACACTATCTACGCCAACGATCATAAAAATGTTGCGCTATTTTTTCCCGAAGCGATTAGCCAGGGGCTTACTGGAGCAGCGCATTTTGTTTTTACCTATAACCGGGATAAGCAGCAGCACTTTGGGCTCCTGCAGGCCAAACCCGGCAAGGAAAGTAACTTATTGGTTATCGGAGCCGATGGAGCTGTCTTCTCCTATATTTTGAAGTATAAAGAACAACTTTCCAGGCTGAACTATTTTATCCCTGAAGCGGAAAGTATTGGAAAGGAAAAGCCAGTTGTCAAGGATTCAGTTAGGGACAAAAAACCGCAAAAGAACTTAAACAAGAAGGAAGATCATTACCGCAGATTCTGCAGCTACCTGCTGAGTAAAAAGCAACGCATAGGCCGCATAAAAAAACGCAAGACGGGTATTATTTTAAGTGTTGAGAATATTGTTTTTAATAAGAAGCAGCTCTATTTTGTGATCGAAATTGAGAATAGATCCAGCCTGGATTATGATCTTAACTTTTTAAAATTGGCCATTGAAATGCGCAAAAAGGGAAAGAAGAAATCCCTGCAGCGTTTATACCAGGATCCGGTTTTTAAATACAATGTGCCGGCCAAGATTGGAAAAAATCAAACTGTAAGAATGGTTTATGTACTGCCAAAATTTTCCTTGTCTAAAGAAAGGAGGGCGATATTAGAGCTTAATGAAAAAGACGGAGAACGGAATTTGAAATTAAAGATTTCCCATCGGTTTATTAATGATCCTAATTGATAATATTGAAAAATTCCGACTTTAAAATTTTAAATTTTTGTGGCTTTTGCACCCCTGACAGTCAGCCTATAACCCTGTTTACTACTTTGTGGTTTCTCGGGAATGGTCATTTCAATCCTTCGGCAAGGGCAAGTTGCAAATAAATTTTTCTAAATTTTTCTCTATCGGAAAGTCCTTAATGGTATTGAAACTCACTTCTGCTATCTTCACCATTAATTACATTTAAGAGATCCTGAACATGCGGGGTGACTTGCGGGGTCTCTTGCAGGGTAATTTGGTTACCGGATTAGCACATAGGTTGTTAATTTAAATATTAACTAGTTGTTGGCTTGTTTGAACGGAGGTAGTTTTAAATTTCCCATTTCACTTCCTTTAGCCTTACGGAAATCCTCATCATGGATTTTAATACCTTCCCCTCTTCAGGAAGATCTCCGGTTAGCAGCTCCCTAAATGAACCAGAATAGGTTTTGCTCAAGGATTTCCAAACCATCTCTGTTTGACTAAAGAACAGGGACTGGGACGGATGTTTCAGTAACCACTCCTTATCCTTGGGAATGGCCTTATCATCATCTTTACCTACTTGCAGCAGCATTTTTTCAAAATCATCAGATTGCAAAAACGAAGAGATTTTATCTTGTTGCAGCAGTTGATGCAAATCATAAGTATGGCGAACCTTATCTTTTAAATCTTCCAGAGGGTCTTCGGTATAGGAAAACCGGACCAGGCTTATTATTTTTTCACAAAAGGTACGTTCTATACTTAATACCGTAACCTTAAAAGGTTCAAGGTGGTACGCATTGATAAGATCTACATTATTAGTCGTGGCAATAAAGGCCGTAATCATAGAATGGACACTGACTATTTCTGAAGGATGGGATTTCCCAAAACTTGAAGCTTCCACTACAATATGATCCCGGATCTGGCCGAAGGCACCCTCCACGCCTACTTTATCATAACCATAAACCAC
Organism: Salegentibacter sp. UBA1130; assembly: GCF_002311535.1. Classification (NCBI taxonomy): domain Bacteria; kingdom Pseudomonadati; phylum Bacteroidota; class Flavobacteriia; order Flavobacteriales; family Flavobacteriaceae; genus Salegentibacter; species Salegentibacter sp. UBA1130. Next base: position 145,697 of record NZ_DCAP01000042.1, read on the forward strand.
TTTTCTAATTTTGCCTCGTTTGTTTTCTAAAGGATGGTCGGGAATAACAGTCATAACCGGTTCCAGTGCAGCAGTGACTTTTTTGAGTTTTCGTTTTAGGGAATTATCGGTTTCCCCCTCCTCTTTTATAACGACCAAATCGATATCTTCGGAAAAGCGCTCAATAATCCTGAAGCATTTAGAAAGGGATGTTCCACCTTTAAAAACGGCAAGCTCCCTGGTTGATTTATTGGTAAAAATCTCTTTAAGTGCTAAAGTAACCCAATAGTCCTTTTCTACATAGATTTCAGAAATCCCAAAGTGTTGGGCAGTAGCAACAATAGCTCCCTGAAATGCAGTTTTATAATTATGTAAATTCATCAGGAGATCTTCCAGTTTGAAATGGTGGACAATATATTTTCGGATATTCCGAATTCATAACTACTTAAATAATTAATAGTGTTTTTAAGCGGTTCCCCCACCTCGTTAAATGAGAGTGCTTCAAGAAGAGCTCCTAAAAATGCCCTCACCTTGGGAGGATAGGATTTAGCAAGATCAACTAGTTGCATTCTCTCCGTGTTAGAAAGCCCTTTGATTTTTTTCTTTAAAAAATCAACCCCTTTCTTTATATCCAGATCCGGAATTTTCTTAAAATCTTTCATTACGTCAAGTAATTGCAAGAAAGGAATATTTCCTTTGGAAACAGGTGCATAACTTTTAGCAGGCTTTACAACAAGGTTTCCAATCTTGGTTTTTATCATCTTATCCCAACTGGCGACTCTTAGCGTTGTAGGGATTTGAGTAGTAAGGCCAAGTTCATTATATAACCGAGTGCCTGTTATGTATGCAATTGGCTCACCATTTTCAAAAAGATAACTTTTAAGTAATTCTTCCTCACTTGGTTTTATTTCCCCAAAAATAGTTTGTTTGGGCTTATAATACATCCCTTTTTTATATCTTTTAATCACACCCCTGGCAGCCATCCTACTTAAAGCTTTTGCAGCAGCAGAGAATTCATTCTGGGAAATGGATAGGCTATCATAGGTAAATACCTTCCCGGTATTTATACGATCTACTTGAAACTTTATGGATGTCGCAATATTCATAGTATGGCAAAGATAGTGAATTGATCTATAAATTGTCAAGTTTTTTACAGTATTTACTTGACATCTACCAAAAATGAAATGATAATTAATAACTATTTTCAGCTTACTCAAATATCGATTTGGCTTCCTTATACACCCTTTCAAAATTAGCTTTCAAATCAGCTTTAGAATAAGGTTTTTGATCATTAGCTGCAGGTAGATCGCGGTAAATCTTCTGCAATTTAAACTGTACTTTTTTATCCTTCCCGTCTGCATAGGTTATAAACTCTCCTTGTTTTAACCGAAAGAAAACATCGGCTCGGATTTTTGGGATTTCCTTCTCCCCGGTGGTTACCCTCGTATCAAAATCAAGGCTGTACCCACGGTTTACACTGGTCGTGGGCTTTTTCACAATTTCAAAAAAGCGCTCGTAGTATTTAGCGGTGTCGGGGTCATTTACCTTTCCAAAGAACTGGTAAGACAAGTTACTTAAAATAGCCTTACTGGCTTTATCCCCATACATCATATCGTTTTGGATCTTATCCTGCATTACATAAATAGTAGCGATATCATAACTCCTTAGAGTGGCAGGAATGCGGTGCATATTCAGCAAACGAAGTGTTGGCGCCTCTTCCATCAGCAGGAAAGAAGCTTTAGAGTTACGCTCACTCATTTGTTTAGTGATGGTATGGATAATAGTGGCTATGACCGGGGAGTAGGAAGCTTCGTATTTGGGATTATTGACCACGGAAATAACCGAAGGGTTTTGCTCACTATTAATATGAAGCGGAACTTCATCTTTAGAAAGGACCATAAAGATCTGTTGGGTACTGATCCTTTTAAGGGCATTGGCCAGGGTACTTTTTACCCCGGCCGTTTGCCGCTCAGAATCCTTCCCACTGATAAAGGCATCGGCCATAGCTCGAGAGGTGGTATTGGTTTCCAAAAACTGGATCAGGCTATCGGTATCCAGGTATTGGTAGATAGCGATAAGGTGCGGGAGGGTACAAAACTTCGGATAATCGGTTTTTAATTTCCAGATCAGTCCTCCGATTAGTCCTTCCGCGGCATCATTAAAAAATTTTGTAGTCCCCGAGGTACCTGACTCTCGTTGTTCCAATAGGTTTTCCACCAGTACCCGGGAGACTTCATTGACGCTTTCCTCATTTTCCAGGTATCGTGGAGCGATGGGATTCACCCGATGGAGGATTTTATCAAAGGAAATAATCTTAAAGGGAATTTCCCGGTCTTTAAAAAGCGGGTAGGCCATTTCGGTAAGCTCAAAATCTTTATAGTCGTGGATCACTCCACAAAAATTTTCCTGTTGAAAATGCTTTAAAAAACCATATACTACGCTTTCGGTCTTCCCGCTTCCGGCAGAGCCAATAACGGAAGCACCCCGTTTAATATTTTCAAGTTTAAATTTTCCTTTGGTGGTTGCAAAACCGACCTGGTATTTTTTATCGATCTTTTTATTATCCTGACCTTTATGCAAAAAGACATACATCAGGGTATTGATCAGGAGCAACGGACAACCCAGGAATAACAAAGCCGGAATCCACTGGTTATCC
>NZ_DCAP01000009.1:0-28559 GCF_002311535.1 Salegentibacter sp. UBA1130
TAATCCCTATCTTCCTACTCTATTATACCAATAGGGTTTTGTATAATATATTGCCCTACAAACACTTATAATTCCGTTTTTCATCTAAATAATAAGGAAACTATCGAATAAATAAGGTTTTTAGCCGGCTATTTTATAAATTATTGTTCAACTTAAAATGTAGAATTATGAAATTTATTGATAGCTATTTTGTCTTTTTTATTTTTTTGTTAAGCACTTCAATTACTGCGCAGGAATTAGAAGGAAAATGGATTGTCTCGGGAAATAAAAGCTTTGGTGGTTTTCCCGGAATACATTTAATGGAAGTGAGTGAAGATTCCTTATCTCACTATAACTTTGATCAATTTGTGACAAAAACTGCATATCAAACCGAAGATAACAAGTTGAAAATAGATACACTCGCCTTTGCCGATTTCAGCTTTAAAAATCCTAACCGATTAAGTATTTCTTCAGAAAGATTGGAACAACCTATAGATTATATAAGATTAGTTCCCACTAAAACAGATTTAAACGCTGCAAAAATTAAACAGAAAAAATACAATTTAGAACGGGGTGGGAAAAATTTCGAAATAGATTTTCAAAATCATCCCGATAGTAAAATTATGCATTCCTATTTAAAGAAAATAGATGAAACTTATTTCCTGGTAATTCATCGCTATGGTAACCCAATTACTGCGGTACCCATTGAGAAAATTACTGCAGATAAATTGCACTTATATGGATTTATGGCTGGCCCCGAAAAACTTGTAGCTAAAGCCATTGAATAATTGAAATAGCATAAATAAAAAACCTGCCTAAAAGAAGTCTTTGAGGCAGGTTTCACAAAATTTTCTTTGATATTTTATTTCTCTTCAGGTACCGGGAAGCCACGATCGCGCATTAGCGCATCAATTTCAGCATCACGGCCTCTAAATTTTCGATAAGCTTCAGCGGGATCCATGGCGTTTCTTGGCGCAAACAGATATTTCACTAATTTTTCTGCCATATTCTCATCGTAGAATCCTCCGGGAGATTCAGCAAAAGCTTCCGCAGCGTCAGAGGTTAATACATCAGCCCATAAATAGCCGTAATATCCGGTAGCATAACCTTCTCCTGAAAATACGTGTCCAAAATGTGGAGAACGGTGACGCATCACAATTTCATCTGGCATTCCCAGTTCGTCTAAAGTTTCTTTTTCAAACTTTCTTGGTTCAATTTTATCGGGATCTGTGGTATGGTATTTCATATCCATTAAAGCCGAAGCTAAAAACTCGGTGGTAGCGAATCCCTGATTGAAAGTAGCTGCTTTTTTAATTTTGGCTACTAATTCATCTGGAATTACTTCCCCGGTTTCATGATGTTTTAGAAAGCGGTTTATCACTTTATCGGTAGATAACCAACGTTCCAGTAATTGCGATTGAAACTCGGTATAATCACGAACACCACTGTTTAGGGTTGGATATTTAATATCGGCAGCTAAAAAGTGTAGCGCGTGGCCAAATTCGTGGAAAAAAGTTTCGGCATCGTCCCAGGAAACTAACACAGGTTCTCTGGGAGCCGGTTTTATAAAGTTAGAATTATTGGATGCTAAAACGGGTTTTGCACCTTCTAATTCAGAATAACTTCTATAGGTGGTTGCCCAGGCACCTGAACGTTTTCCCTGGCGCGCAAAAGGATCTAAATACCAAAGCCCAATAAGTTCTCCAGAATCTTTATCGGTTACTTCCCAAACATTTACATCTTCGTGGAAAACAGGGACGCTACCTTCTTCTACCGGCTTAAACTCGAAATTAAAAAGCTCTCCAGCGGTATAGAAAAGCGCATCGGTTAGATTGCCCAGTTCTAAATACTGCTTTACTTCCTCACTGTCAAGATCGTATTTTTCTTTTCTTACTTTTTCTGCATAATATCTATAATCCCAGGGTTTAATGGTAATATTAGCCCCTTCATCATCGGCTACAGCTTGCATATCTTTTACTTCTTCTTCTACGCGGGCAAGTGCAGCCGGCCAAACGGCTTCCATAAGTTCCATCGCGTTTTCTGGGTTTTTAGCCATTCGGTTTTGTAAGCGCCATTGGGCAAAATTTTCATAACCCAGCAACTCTACACGTTCATCGCGAAGTTTCAGGATTTTTTTTATCACCTCATTATTATCAAATTCATCATCATTATCACCCCGGGAATAATAGTTTTTCCAAACTTTTTCGCGTAGTTCACGTTCATCAGAATAAGTTAAAAACGGATCCATAGAAGAGCGCGTATTGGTTACGGCATATTTCCCTGCTTCTCCATTGGCTTTAGCAGTGCTCGCTGCAGCTTTCACATAAGATTCCGGAAGGCCGCTAAGTTGATCTTCGGTTAAATAAACAATGTAGTTCTCTTCCTCAGCAAGAACATTATTAGAGAATTTGGTATATAATTCAGAAAGTTCACTGTTTATTTCGGCGTAACGCTTTTTATCTTCTTCGTTTAAATTGGCGCCTTCCATCGCAAATTCTTCGTAAATAAGATCAATTACGCGTTGCTCTGGAGCCGGTAGCGGATTTTCTTCTGAATTCTGATAAACGGTTTTAATCCTTTCGAATAGTTTTGTGTTTTGAGAAATTTTAGAGCTGTATTCAGAAATTTCCGGAGAAAGTTCGCGCTGTATTTCCCTAAATTCAGGACTGGAAACATTGCTGCTAAATATACCGTAATAAGTAAATACCCTGTTTAAAAGATCGCCAGAATCTTCAAAAGGCACAATAGTATTTTCAAAAGTTGCCGGTTCAGGATTTTGGGTAATTTTATCGATTTCAGCAAGATGCGCATCCATCGCTTTAAGCATTGCGGGTTTTACAAGTTCTACCTGCATTTTATCAAAAGCGGGAACGCCGGCATAAGGGCCAGTCCATTCAGCAAGTAAAATGTTATCCATATTCTGTTTGGGGTTTTGTTCCTGGGAATTAGCTTGAAATCCTGCGACCAGCGCAAAAACCCCCAGGCCTTTTATAATGTTTTTTTTCATTTTGTGTGGTTTTATTTCGAATCTATGAAGGTAAGGATTTTGGCAAAATTGGCAGCTATAGAACTTTTATAAATTCCCTGAAATATGAAAAATTAAGGCTTAAATACATTAACAATTAAAAATAATTTATCTTTGATATTGTAAATAACTAATTACAAACTATAAATAAGTAAATATGAAATTTTTAAGCAAAACTGTATTGATTTTAGGAGCCGTAGCAATGATTGCCTGCGGAGATAAAAAAGAAGAAAAGGAGGATAAAATTACTATTGGTGATGGTACAAGCCCACAGTCTCAAACTGAAGCCGCCACAGATAAGTCTGCTTCAGAAATGAATTCTTCAGACGAAGATGTGGTTGAGGTGACTATTGAAGGAAATGACCAAATGCGTTTTAATAAAGACGAGATTAAAGTAAAAGCCGGGCAAACCGTTAGACTTACTTTAAAACACGTTGGTGAGATGGAAAAAACCGTAATGGGCCATAACTGGGTATTGTTAACTCAAGGTACCGTAATTAACGAATTTGGACAGAAAGCTGTACAGGCTAAGGATAACGATTATATTCCTGAAGGAACTGATGCGGTTATTGCCCACACTAAAATGATTGGTGGCGGAGAAGAAGTAACTATAGAATTTGAAGCTCCTGAAGCTGGTGAATACGACTTTATTTGTAGCTTCCCAGGTCACTATTCTGTGATGAAAGGTAAATTTATCGTGGAATAAGAGAATTTTTTAATTTTTTAGAAATGCCTTTACTGCGGAGACTTCCGTTTAGTAAAGGCATTTTTATTTTAGAGAGGTTATTTGAGTTCTGATTTTAATTTCTTCTAAAAGTTTTTTATTTGAAAAACCGAAGAAATTTCATTTTTAACTACTAATTTCAGTGGCTTTTTATAAGCTCTGTATTTTATAGCAGCTCATTTTATGAATTGTTGAAAATATTACCATAGCTAAAATTTTGACCGTGTATTTTTACTAAAATTGGTACGCTAAGATTGCTAAAAATAGTAGTTTTAGGCTTCATTTTAGAGTACCTTAAATATGAGTGAGAACAAGCACTTTGTAATAGATTTTGATAGTACATTTACCCAGGTAGAAGCCCTGGATGTTTTGGGAGAAATATCCCTGGCCAACGATCCCGATAAGCAAAAAAACCTTGATGAAGTAGAAGCTTTAACCGATAAGGGAATGAAAGGAGAAATTTCTTTTAGAGAATCCCTGGTAGAGCGAATTCGGCTTCTAAAAGCCAATAAAAGTGATTTGCCAAAATTGGTAGAAAACTTAAGTGAGCGGGTATCTTCTTCATTTGTTAGAAACCGGGAGTTCTTTAACGATCATCACGAAAATATCTATATTGTCTCCAACGGTTTTAAAGAATTTATTGTTCCTATAGTTGAACCGTATGGGGTTAAGCCCGAAAATGTTTTTGCCAATACTTTTGAGTTTGATGAAGATGGTGAGATTGTAGGTTTTGATAAAGAAAACGTGCTTTCTTCAAATAACGGAAAAGTAGAACAACTTAAAAGATTAAAGTTAAAAGGCGATGTTTACGTAATTGGCGATGGTTATACCGATTATGAAATTAAAGCCGCCGGACTCGCCAATAAGTTTTATGCCTTCACCGAAAATGTAGAAAGGGCAAATATTCTTGAAAAGGCAGACCATATCACACCAAGTTTAGACGAATTTTTATTTGTACACAATATGAACAAAGCAATCTCTTACCCAAAAAATAGAATTAACGTACTTCTTCTTGAAAATGTTCACCAGGACGCAGTAGATATAATGAAGAAAGAAGGTTATAATGTAACTGTACATCCCGGAGCGATGGATGAAGATGAACTTTGTGAAAAAATCAAAGATGTATCAGTAATAGGGATTCGTTCTAAAACACATTTAACTGAAAAAGTACTGGAAAATGCCAACCGATTAATCGCGGTGGGCGCTTTTTGTATAGGAACCAACCAAATAGATCTTCAGGCCTGTTTAAAGAAAGGAGTTGCAGTTTTTAATGCGCCTTACAGTAATACAAGATCTGTGGTAGAACTAGCTATTGGGGAGATTATTTTATTGATGCGTAACCTGCCCGATAAAATGCGATTAATGCACGAAGGGAAATGGGAAAAATCTGCTAACAATAGTTTTGAAACCAGGGGTAAAAAACTGGGGATTATTGGTTATGGAAATATAGGTGCACAACTTTCGGTAGTTGCAGAATCTGTTGGTTTTGATGTTTATTACTACGATGTTGAAGAAAAATTACCAATGGGTAATGTTACCAAGTGTAATTCCCTAAAAGAACTTCTTGAAACTGTAGATATTGTGACTCTTCACGTAGATGGAAGAAAGGAAAATAAAGATATTATCGGGGAAAAGGAATTTGGTTATATGAAAGATAACGTGATTTTCCTGAATTTAAGCAGGGGTCACGTAGTAGATATTAAAGCGCTTAAAAAGAATATAGAATCTGGCAAAATAATGGGGGCGGGCATAGATGTTTATCCGCAGGAGCCTAAAACCAATAATGAAGAATTTGTTTCTGAATTAAGAAATTTACCAAACGTGATTTTAACGCCTCATATTGGTGGAAGTACCCTGGAAGCCCAGGAAAATATCGGGAATTTCGTTCCGGGAAAAATTATAGAATATATAAATACCGGCAGCACCACCAACTCGGTTAACTTCCCTAATTTACAATTGCCGATATTGCAAAATGCCCACAGGCTAATTCATATTCACGAAAACAGGCCGGGAATTTTGGCAGAGATCAACAGGATTCTTGCCGGGCACGATATTAATATTGAGGGCCAGTATTTAAAAACTAATGAGACTATTGGTTATGTAATTACCGATATTGATAAGAAATACGATAAAAAAGTAATTAAAGATCTAAAAGGCCTAAAAGGCACGATACGTTTTAGAGTTTTATATTAGAAAATATTTTTTCTGAAAAATATATCCCGGGACTTATTTCTACTTTAAGAAATAGCTTCCGGGATTTTTTGTGTTTAATCTAACTGAATTTTCAAAGGTCCTGAAACATGGTAAATGTGGCAGCAATCTGCACCAACTTTATATTCCTGTTCCAGGATTAAATTTTCCTCCTTAAATCCTTTAAAAAGAAGATTTATTTCTTCATTTTTATACTCAGGAACTAAATTATCATTGAAAATGGAATAAAACCCATTTCCTGCATTTTCTGTAGAATTAAGGTCAATTTCGCGATTGTTGGTAATATCTCTAAGCGCAATACTGTCTAAAACCACCGGGTTCTCTTCAGAATCTGTGATTTCAACATTAATACTTTTAAATTCTTCGGTGCAAATTCCATTACATTCCCCGCTGTCGTCTTCTCCGCAGGAAAAAGTAAATAAAATAATTCCGATAAATAAAATAAATCTGTGTAGCATCAATTAATCATTTTCTATAAGATACAGAAAACTGATAATGGTTGCGTAAAAATATGTAGAAATTTACTCGATAATCGAACTTTGAAAATGTCTTTTCTTTAAGCCGGGTACCAGGCTGAAATTCAGAAAAAGAAAACTATTAATCTTTAAGAATAAATTCAGTAGCTAATTGCGCGTGGAGCTTTGTAGTATCTAAAAGTGGAATTTCGGTATCCTTTTCCTTAATAAGCATCGGCAGTTCGGTACAGCCTAAGATTATTGCATCAGCTCCGCGATCTTTTAAAAGTTGCATTTGTTCTAAATAGAAATTTTTTGCGGTGTCGGTGAAATTTCCCTGTGTAAGTTCTTCAGAAATAAATCTGTGGGTTTCATCAATATGTTCCTGCGATGGAATTATAGTTTCAATTTGGTGGTTTTTCTTAAGTCTACCCTGAAGAAAATCGCCCGTCATTGTGGGTTTTGTGCCCAGCAATCCAAGTTTTTTAAAACCTTTTTGTTTTGCTTCTTTAGCTATTGCATCGGCAATATGAAGAATGGGAATATCAATTTTTGGTTGCACAAAATCGTAAACTAAATGCGGAGTATTGGCACAAATAATTATAGCGCCGGCACCGGCATTTTCCAGTTTTTGAGCAATTTCTAAATATGAATTTTTAATTTTTTCGGGATCGTTTTTACGCATCAACTTTACATTGAGGCTGTATAAAAGAAGTGGCGGATTTTGCTGCTTCCCAATTTTTTCGCCTACAAGCTCATTTAAAAGTCGGTAATATTCTATGGTAGAGTGCCACGAGGTACCACCAATCATTCCCAGTAAATTCATTAATTTTAGTTTTTCCCTAAATTATGCAATTTTAAGGTTTTCGTTAAATTCTTCTTCTTTTTCTTTATGTCGAAATGAACTTAAAACCCCCACAGCTTCTAGAGCCGCAAATTCTGAATTATAGGTAAATGTGATTTTAGACGCTTCTGAATCTGCATAAATATCACAAATGTCTTTAATTTTAGAAAGTTCTTTGGTAATGTATGTTATGCAATTACCAACATTAAGTTCTTCCAGTAACATAGTAGCTTTCATAATTTCTGTTTTTAATTTACTACAAATTTAAAGGCAGGAATCGGTAAATTTTATGAGGAAAATCAGTTTAAGCTATTTTACTTGAGAAAACCAGGGCTTCTTTCTTACTTTTGCAAATTACTTTTTTAAAAAACGCTGATAAAATAATGCCTAAGTAAGAGATTGAAATTTTCTTACCGGGAAGAATTTTTTAAAATTTAAAGAAATTGCGCAGGAAAAGGCAACCCATAAAATATACCGAAGGCAGGATTTTTAGCTCCCTGGCCAACCTGGCCTGGCCTATAATTCTGGCTAATATTTTACAAACCGCTTACCAGTTAATAGATACTTTTTGGCTGGGAAGACTGGGTGCCAATGCTGTAGCTGCGGTGAGTATTAGTTTTCCTATACTTTTTCTTATTCTCTCATTGGGCGCCGGTTTAACGCTTGCGGGAACAGTGATTGTTTCTCAATATAAAGGTGCTGAAAATCAGGACCAGGTTAATTACAGTTCTTCACAAACCGTTTTTGTAATATTTTTTATTTCGGTTTTACTGGCTATTGTAGGTTATTTTTCGTCAGAACCATTAATGAAGCTCATAGGCGCAGGCCCCGAAATTTTAAGCGATTCGGTAAGTTATTTTAAAGTATCGTCTCTGGGCTTTATTTTTCTGTTTATGTTCTACGTTTTTCAGTCACTTATGCGAGGAATTGGTAATGTGCTGTTGCCCATGTATATAGTTCTTGCTACCGTATTTCTTAATCTAATTTTAGATCCGCTTTTTATATTTGGTTTTGGTCCTATTCCCGGGTTTGGAGTAGCAGGAGCTGCTGTTGCCAGTGTAATTACCCAGGGTATATCGGCCTTAATAGGCTTACTTATTCTTTTCCGCGGAAATAAAGGCATAAAAATTAGTTTTAGCAGAATGAAATTCGATTTTAGCTGGACCCGAAGTATGTTCAATATTGGGATTCCTTCCAGTATAGAAATGTCTACCAGAGCCGGCGGTATGACGGTTATGGTTATGCTGGTTACCAGTTTTGGAAGCGAAGTTGTAGCCGCTTACGGTATTGGAAGCCGGGTTTTAAGCCTTATTGTAGTACCCGCGCTTGGTTTTGCTATTGCAACCACCACTTTGGTAGGACAAAATGTTGGCGCCGGAAAAATAAAGCGCGCTGAAAAAATTGGAAATCTAAGTGCTAAAATTGCCTTTTTTGGGCTCACGGGAATAGGGATGGTTCTTTTCTTTTTAGCTGAACCAATTACTGCCTTTTTCGTGCCTAACGATCCCGGCGTGATTAGGGACGGTTCTTTGTTTATTAAAATTATGGCCCCCAGTTTTGGAGTGCTGGGTGTGCAGCAGGTTCTAAATGGTGTTTTTAATGGCGCCGGATTTACTAAAGCTTCTTTGCTAATTTCTGTATTTGCCCTTTGGATTGTGAGATTTCCTACTGCTTTTATTCTATCTAATAATACCGATCTTTCTTTTGAAGGAATTTGGTGGGCGTTCCCAATCTCTAACCTTATCGCCGCCATTGTAGCTTTCACTTATTATAAAATGGGTTATTGGAAGTTAAGAACTATTCGTTACCGGCACCGCCAACTTTAAATTTTAGTTTTCTGAATTATTGTCCTGATAAAAAATAAACACCAATTTTATTCCCTCATAAGTTTTAAAAATGAAGATCGAAAACCAACAGCGAATTGCACTAAGCACTTACTTTTTTCTCTCGGGCTTTTGCTTTTCTACCTGGGCTTCCCGAATTCCCACTATTAAAATGGCCTTCGATTTAAATGAAGCCGAATTAGGAAACCTACTTATGGTAATGCCGGTGAGTTCTTTAATTGGGCTTCCGGTTTCTGGCTGGTTGGTTTCTCGTTTTGAAAGCAGGTATCCGTTAATCGTTTCATTTGTTTTACTTGCCGTCTCCCTTAGTATTATAGGAATAGCCGACAGCCTTTTGTTATTAATAATAGGGATATTTTGCTTTGCATTTTCTATGCGAATTTTTAACATCGCTATGAATACCCAGTCTTTAACCTTACAGAAAGCATTTCCTAAAAAGATTATTGGATCCTTTCACGGTCTTTGGAGTACCGGCGGACTTTTAGGCGTAGCTTTTTCAACTTTGTTAATTAAATTTGATATTCCTATTTATCAGCATTTACCGGTGGTTGCTGGTTTTACTTTTATTTTAGCTTTTCTCGCTTTCTCATTTTTGCTGAAAAAAGATCGTTCTACCCAGGGGAATAAGCTACGCTTTGGAAAACCTGATAAACCTACCATGTATCTTGGTTTTCTGGTTTTTCTTGCAGCAATTACCGAAGGCGGAATGTTTGACTGGAGTGGGGTTTATTTTAAAGAAGTGGTGAACGAAGATGTTTTTACGCTGGGCTACTTAATATTTATGATTTTTATGGCCCTTTCCCGTTTCTTTTCAGATAGAATTGTGGAAAAAATAGGAATGGAAAAGAATTACATCATAAGTGCTTCCCTGGTATGTTTAGGAGTTTTACTAATGATTGTTTTCCCTTATTTCTGGCCTGCATTAATAGGTTTTTGCCTGGTAGGTATTGGAGTGGCCGCAATAATTCCCATGACTTTTCTTCTCGCCGGTTCTTCTAAAAAATATTCGCCAGGAATGGCTATTTCAATAATTACCACCTATGCAATAGTGGGAATGCTTTTAGGCCCACCGCTGGTTGGTTATTTAGCGCATTTATTTAATTTGAAAGTATCTTTTATCCTTTTCTTTATTTCGGCTTTAATGCTTATTCCTATTTCGCAGCTGTTTTTTAAGCAGAAAGAAGAAAATATTCAGGAATAATTTCAATAAATGCCTAATCCTTATCTGCCGGGGTAATCATAATATGAGCGCGGTGCGTACCGGGATCCATTAACCACGGCATTCCGGGAGTGTGAGGTTTATCTGGAAGTCCGGTTTCCTCGGTAGTAGCATAAGGCATATAAATCACATAACGCAGTTTTGCATCTTTAAGCTCCCCGGTCTCACGATTTAAATTTGCTTCTTTTCCAGAAAGTATGTAGGTCATACTCGGGGCATCGGGCATTTTTAATTTCCCGCTTTCTACTTCCTGCTGGCGCACTGCACGAGTATCCATCATATCTTTACCTTCAGCTTTTAATTCCCTGCCGCGAGACATAAAAGGCTCAAGTTTTTTATTATAACAACTTACTGAAACTCCATTCATATTAGGATCGTCTGCAATACAAACCAGGTTGTTGGTGCCTTCTTTTAATAAAACCGGTTTCCCGTCACGATCATAACCATACACAGTTACTGCATCCCTGTCTTCTTCTGGCGCAGCCATACTGGCCATTTTTATTTGAATTTCTTCAGATAAATAATCTTCCTGGGCTATTCCGTTAAAACTAAAAGCCAGAATCATTAAGCTATAAATTACATTTTTCATTTTAAATTTATTTTAATTCATATTGTTTAAACTTCTACTTCCAGGATACTTTATGCTGAACTTATTTCAGCATCCAGGATGAAAAGTATTTTAATTTAGCTTAGACCCTGAAACCATCCCGAAACTTCGGGACAGGGTGACGATTCAACCTAAGATGAGAATACTTTTTAAAAAGTCAAAAAATTATAATTAATAATAATTTTTGGTAATCCTTTCAGCTAAAGTTACATATTTTAAGTTACTTCCTTTCTTAAAACTTCTAAAGGTGGTTTTCGTATTACGCTTAAACTATTACTTAATCCAATAATCAATACCAGTAAGACAATTCCCGGAAATACTACTAAAAATGGAACCAGAGATGGGGTAAATGGCGATTCAAAAACCAACCAGGCCAATAACTGACTGCTAATTAGAGAAAGCAATACACCAGATAAACCGCCTAAGGTTCCCAGGTAAATGTATTCTAAAGCGGTAATATTTAGAATTTGGCTGCCTTTAGCACCCAAAGTTCGTAATAACACACTTTCGCGAATTCGTTGATATTTACTGGTTCTTATTGCTCCTAAAAGCACAATAACACCCGTTAAAATACTGAAAAATGCCATAAAATTAATTATCCATGAAATTCTTCCCAGGAGCATTTCAATAACACTTAATACCTGTCTAAGATCAATTATAGAAACATTGGGAAACTGTTTCACCAATTGCTGTTGTAATTTAGCCGATGCATCTTCCCCCGGAACTTTGGTGGTTAACACGTGAAATTGCGGCGCGTCTTCTAAAACCCCTGTTGGGAAAACCAGGGAGAAATTCAGTTGCATTCTAGACCAGTCTACAGTTCTTATACTACCCACCACTGCATCTAATAAAACGCCCTGCACGTTAAAAACAAGCTCGTCTCCAACTTCAACTTTAGCATCTTCAGCAAAATTATCACTTATAGAAACAGGAACGGGACTAATATTTCCTCCTTCGGCGGTCCATTCTCCGCTTTCAATAAATTCAGAAGCAATAATTGAATCGCGATAAGTTACCCTAAATTCGTGGTTTAAAACCCAGCCATTAATTTGGGAAGTAGTATCATTTCTTATTTCGTTAACCGATTTTCCTGCTATATTTTGTACACGCATAGTGACAATAGGAATATCGCTTAAAACCGGTAGATTATTCGCTTTTATTGTTTGGGCTACGGCTTCACGTTGTTCAGATTGTACATCTAAAAGAATCATATTAGGGCTATCGGCCTGGGATTCTATAGAAGCCTGGGCCAGTAGCAAATCTTTACTAAAATAAAGCGTACTAATTAGAAAAGTTCCTACACCAATAGCAAGTACCAGCGTTAAGGTTTGATTTTGTGGTCTAAAAAGATTCAGTAAGCTTTGCCGGGCTACAAAACCCCAGCTATGCGGAAAATACTTACGAATAGCCCGCATAAATAGATAGGCTATTCCGGCCAGGATTGAAAAAGTGACTAAAATTCCGCCTACAAACGAGAGGGAGTATTTCCAATCTTCCAGTAGCCAAAGCGAAAACAAGAAGATGAATAAAAAGATTCCTATTGAAACTAAAATAATTGCCTTTCGGGATTTTTTAGAATCTTCTTTTATTACTCGTAGCGCCTGTAAAGGAGAAATATAAAGTGTTCCGATTAACGGGTAGAGCGCAAATAAAACCGACATCAAAATTCCTAATAAAATTCCCATCACAATTACCTGTAAGGAAAAAGTGATTTGAACATCTACCGGTAACAAGCCTTCTAAAAGCCAGGGAAATAATTGCTGAAGAATTAAACCGAGGGCAGTACCTAAAATACCGCCAATTAAACCCATAAAAGCAACCTGGATAAGGTAAATTAAGAAAGTTTGCTTTTTGCTGGCGCCCAAACATTTTAGAACAGCTACGGCACGTAACTTTTCTTTGATGTAAATATGAATGGCGCTCGCAATACCAACACAACCAAGCAGCAGCGCGATAAAAGCAACGAGATTAAGAAATTTTCCGAAATTTTCATAGCGTCTTCCCAATCGGTCGCTGGTGGAGATGTGGGTATCTATATCGGATTCTTCAGCATCAAGGATAGGATCCAGTTCTTCTTCCAGCTTTTCCATATCGGTTTTAGGATCGGCTGTAAAATAGAATTCGTAATCTATACGGCTTCCGGTTTGTACAAGGCCAGATTCTTCAATAAACTTATATGGAATAAGTACCGGAGGAGCTACCGAACTAAAAATAGCCGTACTTCCCGGAACGCTATTGAGTGCCCCTGCAATTGGCAAAGTAATTTTTCCAATTTTAATGCTATCGCCAGGCTTTACCCCTAACTGAAGCATTACCGTTGCATCAACCAAAGCTGCAGCATCTTCCTGGTATGTTTTGGCAGCTTCTGCCGGCTGAGTTTCCAATTCGCCGTAAAATGGGAATCCACCTTCAATTCCTCTAACCTGCATTAATTTTGTGGCTTCGCTTTGCGGAAAAGCAGCCATAGAAGCAAATTTGATCTCCCGAGCTTCAGGCCCGCCCAGTGAATCCATAACTTGCATAACGCGTTCATTGGGAGGATCGTCGCTGTCTATTTTAAAATCGGCGCCCATCAGCGCTTTAGATTGCAAGGAAATATTGTCTCTTAGATTTTCTCCAAAAGATTGAATGGAAACTACCGCGGCAATTCCCAGAACGATAGAAGCCATAAAAAGCGTTAACTTTTTACCGCTAGCCTTTCCGTCGCGCCAGGCCATTTTAAAAAGCCAGTTAATACCGGGTTTAGAGGGTTTATTGGTGTTCATCTTTTATACTTGCGTTTCTTGATTTTCAACAATTTTTCCTCCTTTTAGTTTTAGAATATGCTGTGTTTTTGCTGCTAATTCAATATCGTGAGTTACGATAATCAAAGTTGTACCTGCTTCTTTATTGAGATCGAAAAGCAATTCTTCTACTTTTTCGCCGGTTTCGGCATCGAGATTTCCGGTAGGTTCATCGGCAAATAAAACCGAAGGTCGCGTAGAAAAAGCACGCGCTAACGCCACTCGTTGCTGTTCTCCACCAGAAAGTTGGGAAGGATAATGATTTATACGGTCGCCTAATCCTACTTTTTCTAATAATTCTTTTCCTATTTTAGAAGCATTTTTATTCCCCTGAAGTTCTAATGGAACAGCCACATTTTCTAAGGCAGTAAGTGTTGGTAGCAACTGGAAATCCTGGAAAACAAATCCAATATGTTGATTGCGCAATAGCGCTCTTTCGTCTTCATCTAACGTGCTAAGTTCGCTTCCGCATAAATCAATAATTCCGGAATCTGGCCTGTCTAATCCCGCACAAAGTCCCAGTAGCGTGGTTTTTCCACTTCCGGATGGGCCTACAATAGCAAAGGTTTTTTGTTCTTCTACTTCAAAATTAATATCCTGGAGAACTTTAAGTTTTTTAGAACCGCTGGAATAGCTTTTCTCCAGGTTGCGAACGTTTAATATCTTTGCCATCTTATTACTTGATTATTGTCTTTTTTGAATGCAGACAAAATAAGGAAATGATTTGATTATAAACCCCGTTGCTATGAGAAACTTGAAGTATTATTTTGCTGTTTTTTCAATATTTATAATGATTTCCTGCGGAGAAAATGCTGAAAAGAAATCGGAAGAAAAAAGCAAAGAAGAAACACAAACCGAAACTGAAGCTGAGGTAAGTGAAAAAAACGTGATTCTTTTCTTCGGAAATAGCCTTACAGCGGGAATGGGGTTAGAAGCTTCTGAAGCTTTCCCGGCGCTTATTCAAAATAGATTAGATTCCCTGAATTATAATTATGAAGTAGTAAATGCTGGATTAAGCGGGGAAACTACTGCCAGCGGAAAAAATCGCATTAACTGGGTGTTAAATCAGGATGTAGATATTTTTGTATTGGAATTAGGAGCGAATGATGGCTTAAGAGGAATCCCAATAGCTGAAACTCGTAGAAATCTTCAGGATATTATAGATACTGTAAAAGAGAAAAATCCCGATACTAAAATAGTTTTAGCCGGAATGCAGATTCCACCAAATATGGGAGAAGAATATACCACCGATTTCAGAAATATTTTTCCTGAACTTGCCGAAGGAAATAATTTGCAACTCATTCCTTTTCTTCTTGAAGGCGTAGCGGGAGATGCAGAGCTAAATCAGCAAGACGGCATTCATCCCACCGCCGAAGGTTACAAAATTGTAGCCGACAATGTATGGAGTATTTTGAAAGATGTGGTAGAGAAAGAATAATTTATTCTGAAGGTTTTTCTAATGTTTTTTAGTCTTCTTCCGCCAGGGTAGTTTCTCACTCTTAGAAACTAAAGCAAGGCTTAATGAAACTAATACAGAAATCGCTGCCGTAGTACCCAAAGCGCCGCCATAACCTTTAAAAAACGGACTCGCATTTAGGTAGATAATAGAAAAGATAAATCCTGAAAAACCTACTAGTAAATAGCTGGGGAGTATTTTTGAAGAAACCATTCCTATAAAAGTAGCGCCAATAAAAACTATAGGGATGTTTTTGGTTAAATATGGATTAAAAATATCAGGAAAAGAATAGAAAAATAAACCCACCAAAAGCGAGAGGCTTGCTGAAGCACGAACAGCACCCTGCCTGTACTTGTTATTCACTACATAAGTTAGAATGGCAGAAATAATTCCGGTGAGAAAAAGAATGCTTATTTCCATTAAAACAGGGTATATAAAATGGCGGAAGTGATGGCAATACTACCAAAAGCGATAGTTCCCAGTTTACCACCAAATCCGTTAAAAATATTTTTAGAAAGAATAAGAATGCTACCTGCGATAATACCGGCCAGTAGAATAAATTTTAAATTGGGCGCTACACTGGCCGAAGTCATTCCCACAAAAGCACCGCAGTAAATAGCGGGTGGTGCTTCTTTTAAAAGATTTGATTTTCTATTTATTGAAGGCACAAAAGAAGCCAGGGTTCCTATAAATCCGGCGGCAAGTACCGGGCCATATTTAAGTTCAATATTTATAAAAAATGTGCTTAGGGCACCGGTCACCGCAAAAAGAATAAGATAAAGATCTTTTATAAAATACCTTTCCTCTTGCCGTGGCGCTTTAAAATAAGCAAGACTTATTAATACCGAAATTATCCCCAAAAATAAAAGTACGAGGGGAGCATTCATCTTATCAAAAAATATAGCGAACAAAAATGCAAACTGCATCATGATTAGAATAAAGAAAGATAATCTTCTGAATATTTTCGTCATACTTCAGGCTTGGTACTTTTAAGTCGGCAAAACTACTAAAACTATAGATTTTAGGTTGTTAGATTTTAATAATAAAAGGGCTTTTATTTTGACTTTTTCAGAATAATCAAGCTGAAAAATTCTTTTCAAAATTTAACGAAGCAGAATAATTTTGAGTTTAAATATTTTATAATTTTGGAAAATATCCTATAAAAAGGAAATAATCCAAAAATGAAAAATAAGTCTATTTTACACCTGGATCTCGATGCATTTTTTGTTTCGGTAGAACGTAAACAAAATTCTGAATTGAATGGTAAACCGCTTATCGTAGGTGGAATGGGAGATCGTGGGGTAGTGGCGGCCTGTAGTTATGAGACGAGAAAATTTGGAGTACACTCGGGGATGGCAATGAAAGTAGCCCGGCAGCTTTGTCCGCAGGCCACCGTAATTAAAGGAAATGCCAGTACTTACACCAAACATTCGAAAGAAGTTACAGAAATTATTAAAAACCAGGTGCCCAGTTTTGAAAAAGCCAGTGTAGATGAGTTTTATGCCGATTTGAGTGGGATGGATAAATTTTTCGGCATCAATCAATTTGCCAGTGAGTTGAGACAGACAATTATAAAGGAAAGCGGCTTGCCAATTTCTTTCGGACTTTCACAAAACAAGGTGGTTTCTAAGATCGCTACGGGAGAAGCCAAACCTAATGCCGAAATTATAATTCCGCATGGAAATGAAAAAATTTTTCTTGCACCCTTAAGTGTAAATAAAATCCCGATGGTTGGTAATAAGACCTTTCAAAAACTACTGAATTTAGGCGTTAGAGAAATAAAAACTATCCAGGAAATGCCAGTGGAAATGTTGGAAAGTGTTTTAGGAAAGGCCGGGCGAACTATCTGGAAGCGTGCTAATGGCCTGGACGATACACCAATTATTCCTTATCACGAAAGAAAGTCTATCTCTACCGAGCGCACTTTTGGCCGCGATACTATAGATATGGTGCGCCTGCACGCCACTTTGGTGGCTATGGCCGAAAGCCTGGCTTACCAGTTACGGCGAGGAAATAAATTAACCAGCGTGGTAAGTGTAAAAATCAGGTATTCCGATTATCAGACGCATTCTAAACAGGTGAAAATCTCCTATACCAGCGCCGATCATATTCTAATTCCTAAAGTTGAAATGCTCTTTAAGCAACTCTATTCCCGCCGGTTGTTGATTCGGTTAATCGGTGTGAAATTCAGCGGACTAGTAGGTGGAAATTACCAGATTAACCTGTTTGATGATTCTGAAGAAATGCTGAATTTATATAATTCTATAGATAAAATTAAAGAGCGTTTTGGAGAACATAGTGTGATGCGCGCGGTCACCATGGGCACAAAAACCATTGGCCGCATGGGAAATCCGTTTAACGGCGAACCGCCAATTGTGCTAGCACATAGAAAACAATAATGATCTATTTAAACTGCCATACCTGGTACTCACTGCGCTACGGGACTTTCTCAGTGGAAAAACTCTGTGAACTCGCCCGGGAATTTAAAGTGGAATCTTTAGCGCTTACCGATATTAATAATACTTCGGCTTGTTTAAATTTTATAAAAATTGCTTCGGAATATGGAATAAAACCAATTGTGGGAATAGATTTTAGAAATGGAGCTGAGCAACAATATGTTGGGGTCGCTAAAAACAATGAAGGTTTTAGGCAGTTAAACGAACATTTATCGCAACAATTTCATCTAAAAAAAGATTTTAAACCTGAAGCGCCCGAATTACCTGATTGTTTTATTATTTATCCTTTTGAAAAAGTATTTGCACACAAAAAGACGAATTTCAGGAAGAATGAATTCATTGGAATTTCTGTGGAAAGTCTGCGGAAGCTTAAATTCTCAAAATACCTTGAATTTAAAGATAAACTGGTATTGCAGCAAAGCGTGAGTTTTAGGAATAAGCGTGATTATAATGCACACCGGTTGTTGCGGGCCATAGATAATAATGTTTTACTTAGCCAGCTTCCTGAAAACGAGCAGGGTTCTTTTTCTCATCAAATGATAGCTTCAGAAATTATCACTTCAGAATTTGAAGATTTCTCCTATATTTTAGAGAACACACACGAATTGGTAAATGCCTGTCGGGTAGATTTCAAATTCGGAAAAACTCAAAATCGAAATTTGTTGGTTTCAGGTGACAGCCCTGAAGCTGATGTTGCCCGGTTAAGAAAACTATGTGATGAAAACCTGCCAAAACGTTATCCAAAGTTAGAACCAGAGGTTTTGGAACGAGTAGAAAAAGAGCTGAATGCCATCATAAAACTCGGCTTTGTTTCCTATTTTTTGATCAATTATGATATTGTAAGTTATGCCCGGTCGCAGAATTTTCCGTTTATAGGGCGGGGAAGTGGTGCCAATTCTATTATTGCTTATATTATTGGAATTACCAATGTAGATCCCGTAGAGCTGGATTTATATTTTGAACGTTTTATTAATGAAAGTCGAAGTTCTCCACCTGATTTTGATATCGATTTCTCCTGGAAAGATCGTAACGAAGTAACTGATTTTATTTTCAAAAAGTACGAGTTCACCGCTTTAATGGGAGCTTATGTAACTTTTAAACGCCGAGCGGTATCCCGGGAATTGGGTAAGGTTTTTGGTTTGCCTAAAGAAAACATAGATAAACTTTCAGCAGGATTTTTTAGTATAAATGAGCTGGATCAATTGGAAAAATTGGTGTTACGTTACAGCGCTTTAATTGAAGGTTTTCCCAATTATTTGAGTGTGCATTCCGGCGGAATTTTAATTCTGAATGACAGCATCTATAATTATGCCGCTACTTTTTTGCCACCCAAAGGTTTTGAAACAATCCAGATAGATATGAATATCGCGGAAGAAGTGGGGATTCATAAATTTGATATTCTTGCCCAACGCGGACTCTCAAAGATCACCGATGCGATTGAAATTATAAGGAAAAATCAACCAAATGCTGAAATTGAGGAGATTGAAAATATTGCTGTTTTTAAGGAAGATCCGGAAATCAATAATTTGCTAAAAACCGGTGATTGTATGGGTGTTTTTTATGTAGAATCTCCTGCAATGCGTGGTCTGCTCACTAAACTACAAACCGATAATTATTTAAATCTGGTAGCCGCGAGTTCTATAATCAGGCCCGGAATTTCCAGTGGTGGGATGAAAGAAGAATATATAAAACGGCATCGCGATCCTAAACGAAGAAAACAAGGCCACCCGGTGATGCTCGAAATTATGGGTGATACTTACGGGATTATGGTCTACCAGGAAGATGTGATGAAAGTAGCTCATAAATTCGCCGGACTTAGTTTTGAAGATGCTGATGTTTTGCGGCGGGGAATGAGTGGAAAAAAAACCTCTAAGGGCCAGATGGAAAGAATTGAAGCTAAATTCAGGGAAAATTGTAAACAAAAAGGCTATAATAAAAAGATTATTGATGAGGTTTGGGAGCAAATTTCTTCTTTTGCCGGTTATGCATTTCCAAAGGGACATTCGGCTTCTTATGCGGTAGAAAGTTACCAAAGTTTGTATTTGAAAAAATATTTTCCGCTAGAATTTATGGTGGCTGCGCTTAATAACGGCGGCGGATTTTATGATGTAGAAACTTATATCCAGGAAATTAGAAAATGCGGCGGGAGAGTGCATCCTCCCTGTATCAATAAAAGCGATCACCCAAATAGTATTTTTGGAAAAGATATTTACCTGGGATTAGGTTATATCAAAGAATTGGAAACTAAAACCGTACAGCAAATCCTGGAAAATCGGCAGTTTTTTGGTGTTTTTAAGTCCTTTGATGATTTTATAGATCGGGTTTCTATTTCAATAGAACAGCTAAGTATTTTACTGAAAATTGATGCTTTTAGATTCACACAAACAGATAAACATCATTTACTATGGAAAGCTCATTTTAAACTGAATGCCTCCAAACCGGTAGCTACACAGGAAAAATTATTTAATACTGCTCACCGGGATTTTGAACTTCCGCAGTTTCAATATTCAGCATTAATAGAAGCTTTTGACCAAATGGAATTGCTGGGTTTTCCGCTTTGTTCACATTTTAAATTGCTTAAAAATCCTATCGAAAAATCGGTAAGAGCAAAAGATTTAAAACATTATGTGGGAAAGGAAGTTTTGATTTATGGTGCCCTGATCACCGCTAAAAAAACTGGAACTTCTAACGGGAAATATATGTATTTCGGGACTTTTTTTGATGCTGAGGGCGATGTTTTCGACACGGTTCAATTTCCTGCTACCGCAGAAAAATATCCGTTGCGCAGCAAAGGAATTTATAAATGCTACGGCAGGGTAAATAACGAATTGGATTATATTTCTATTAGCATACAATGGCTGCAACGCCAGGACACCTTAACTGATCCTCGGTTGGTTGGCTACCAGTTTTCTTAGAGATTAACCTAAACGTCATCCTGAACTTGTTTCAGGATATAAGGAGTTAAGCCACATAATTTTATACTATTTCATATTTCAATTTTACTTATCTTTGACGTTAGTAACGGAAATCGGGATTACTTGTGATAAAATCATTTGCGGACAAAGAAGCTGAAAAAATTTGGAATGGAACTCAATCCAAAAAGCTTCCTGCTAATATTCAAAATGTAGCTCGAAGAAAATTAAGAATGATAAATAATGCTCAAAATATAAATGATTTAAGAATTCCTCCCGCTAATCATTTGGAAAAGTTGAGTGGAAATTTAGAAGGCTTTCATAGCATTAGAATCAATAAGCAATGGAGAATAATTTTTAAATGGGAAAATGACAATGCTCTTGAAATTCAAATTGTTGATTATCATTAGATTTAAAAAGTAAATTGAAAAATGAAAAAGTTAGATAATATACATCCTGGAGAAATTTTAAAAGAGGAATTTTTAGATGCAATGGAAATCAGTGCTTACCGACTTTCTAAAGAAACATTTATTCCGCAGACAAGAATAAGTGAAATCATAAAAAAGAAAAGAAGGATAACTGCTGACACAGCTCTTCGACTTTCTAAATATTTTGGAACAACTGCTAAGTTTTGGTTGGGATTACAAGATGATTATGATTTAGAAGAAGAAAAATCTCTTAAAGGAAAAGAATTTAATAGCATTAAACCGGTAAAAAATAACGCGGCATAACCAGTTATTAAAATAATTGGACTTCACTATGCCTGCATCGCTTAGAATTTATTTCAGCATCTAATATGAATAGAAGAGTTGAGAATTTCCTCTTAATTTAGACCCCGAAATAAATTCGTGATGACGTAAAAAACCAAAAATAGCTACTTCAAATACTCCAGGACATTATTTTCAATACGGGTTTCAATATTGCTGATATCGCTTTTTACAAAAGCTTCCCCGGTGATCTTTTCGTATAATTCTATATACCGTTCAGAAACCGACTCGATATATTCATCGCTCATTTCTGGTAAAATCTGGCCTTCTTTTCCCTGGAAGTTATTTTCAATAAGCCATTGTCTCACAAACTCTTTAGATAATTGTTTTTGCGGCTCATCATTATCCTGTCTTTCCCGGTAACCATCAGCATAAAAATATCGAGAAGAATCGGGAGTATGAATTTCATCTATTAAAACAATTTCCCCATCAGCATTTTTACCAAATTCATATTTGGTATCAACTAAAATTAATCCTCTTCTTGCTGCAATTTCAGTTCCGCGTTTAAAAAGATTTCGCGTGTATTTCTCAAGGATTTCGTAATCTTCTTTAGAAACAATAGCACGTTTTAGAATTTCTTCTTTAGAAATATCTTCGTCGTGATCGCCCTGTTCCGCTTTGGTTGCAGGAGTAATAATTGGCTCCGGGAATTTATCATTTTCCTTCATTCCGTTAGGCATTTCTACCCCACATAGCATACGTTTCCCGGCTTTGTATTCCCGGGCAGCGTGGCCCGCAAGATAACCGCGAATTACCATTTCAATTTTAAAAGGCTCGCAGGCCTGGCCAACCGCAACATTAGGATCTGGAGTCGCCTCCAGCCAGTTGGGCACAAGATCGCGTGTGGCTTCCATCATTTTTGTAGCAATTTGATTAAGGATCTGGCCTTTGTAAGGAATGCCCTTTGGCATTACCACATCAAAAGCCGAAAGCCTATCGGTAGCCACAATTACAAGTTTATTATTTTTTAAAGTATAAACATCCCGCACTTTGCCTTTGTAAACATCGGTTTGGCCGGGAAAATTGAAATCGGTTTTTATAATGGTATTATTCATTAGAATCTATTCTGAATTTTGGAAACTGAATTTTATAAAAAATTGAAATAGGATTTTACTCTGTATGTTCAATTTCTTTATAGGCTGAAATTATTTTTTTCACGAGTCGGTGGCGAATTACATCTTTATCGTCAAGGTAAATTATCCCTACACCTTTTACTTCTTTAAGCACGAGCAACGCTTCTTTTAGACCTGAAATCACCCTGCGAGGTAAATCTATTTGCCCGGGATCTCCGGTGATCATAAACTTGGCACTTTTACCCATTCGGGTAAGAAACATTTTCATTTGCGCGTGGGTGGTATTTTGCGCTTCATCCAAAATCACAAAGGCATTATCTAAGGTTCGGCCACGCATAAATGCAAGTGGTGCAATTTGAATCACTCCTTTTTCTATAAATGAATCAAGCCTTTCCTGCGGAATCATATCCCGAAGCGCATCATAAAGCGGCTGCATGTAAGGATCTAATTTTTCCTTTAAATCCCCGGGAAGAAATCCCAGGTTTTCACCAGCTTCAACCGCGGGACGGGTAAGAATAATTCTGCGAACTTGTTTTTCTTTTAATGCTTTTACGGCAAGCGCAACGCCTGTGTATGTTTTTCCGGTTCCTGCAGGACCAATGGCAAAAACCATATCGTTTTTACGCATTAGCTCAACCAGCTTTCTTTGGTTTGCGGTTTGGGCTTTTACCAATCGGCCGCCCACCCCGTGAACCAATACTTCGCCGCTTTCGTCTGAAGTTTGATAATCTGAACTTTTCTCGCTGGTAAGCACCCTTTCAATCACATTTTCGTCCAGTTTATTATACTTTCCGAAGTGCTCCATTAGCATTGTGATGCGTTCATCAAATTCTTCCAGCATTTCCTCGTCTCCAAAAACCTTAATTTTATTTCCGCGGGCTACAATTTTTAGCTTTGGAAAGTATTCTTTAAGAAGTTCAATATTCTCGTTTTGTTGCCCAAAAAATTCGCGGGGATTAATCTCAGAAAGTTCAATTACAATTTCGTTCAAAGGCTTATGGTTTTAGTTGAAAAACAATATCAAAATATTTTTATTTATAGTTATTCTTTATTTGTTGCTACTAAGTTTTAATGCTAATTTTGGCAGTTAGAAGATAGGTTGAAATACCTAACTTTCTTTTTCAAAAAAACCAATAAACTTAACTTCGCTTACTATACAAACTTACATAAAATAAGCGCTTACAAGTTAAAAAAATATTAACAATCACCTATGGCTATCATTACTTTAACCACCGATTTTGGCGAGAAAGATTACTTTGTGGGAGCGGTTAAGGGAGCTATTTACAGCGAATTAAAAGAAGTTAGAATTGTTGATATTTCACATTCAGTTTCCCCGTTTCATATTAGTGAAGCGGCCTACATTATAAAAAACGCTTATAATAGTTTCCCTAAAGGTAGTATTCATATAATTGGGATCGATTCAGAATTTACACCAGAAAATAAACACCTGGCTGTTTTACTGGACGATCACTATTTTATTTGTGCCAATAACGGGATTTTATCTTTGCTGGCTTCAGAAATTAAACCTGAGAAAGTTGTGGAAATTAATATTCACGATGCTATAGAAACCAATTTCCCGGTTTTAGATGTGTTTGTAAAAGTAGCCTGTCATTTAGCTCGTGGAGGAACGCTGGAAGTAATTGGAAAAAATATTAGTGAGATAAAATACCTAAAACAGTTTGAACCTGCTATTAATTCTGAAAAAAACCAGATTGTTGGTCACGTTTTATATATTGATAATTATGGAAATGTAGTTACTAATATTAGTCGGAAGCTTTTTGACCACGTAGGCAAAGGAAGAAATTACTTAATTAGTGCCAGAATGGTCACTTTTCCAAAAATTTATGAAGCATATTCTGATTGGATTAATTTTGAAGTGGAAAAAGAGAATCGGGGAGAAGAAGATGGCAAAAAACTTGCGCTATTTAATTCGGCCGGGTATATAGAACTGGCAATTTATAAAAGTAATCCTTCTACGGTAGGCAGCGCGTCTACACTTTTTGGACTGGAACACCGCGATACGGTAACTATTAAATTTGAAGAGAAATGATACACAGAATTGTGAAAATGGAATTTGATCCCGAAAAAATTGAAGAATTCCTTTCTAATTTTGAACAAAACAAAAAGAAAATAAGAGAATTTGGCGGTTGTTATAAACTGGAATTATTACGGGACCAGGACAATACAAACATCTTTTTTACGTATAGTTACTGGGTAGATGAGCTCTCTTTAGAACGTTACCGAAATTCAGAATTATTTAAAGATGTTTGGGCAAAAACTAAGGTACTTTTTAATGCCAAACCAATGGCCTGGAGCACCAATATTATAAGTAGCCAATAATTAAATTAGAATCATATTGCCAATGCTGGCCATTTTAAACAAAGAAATAAACTCTTTTTTTTCATCACCAATCGGTTACCTGGTCATTGGAATCTTTTTGGTGGTTTGTGGTTTGTTCTTATTTGTTTTTACCGGAGATTACAATATCCTGGATAATGGATTTGCCGATGTAAAACCATTCTTTAATCTTGCCCCCTGGATCTTCATTTTTCTTATTCCCGCAATTACCATGAAGAGTTTTTCTGAAGAGAAAAGACAGGGCACTATGGAATTGCTGCTAACTCGCCCCATTGGTTTTACACAACTTGTTTTAGGAAAATATTTTGGCGCTTTAATCCTGGTGATTTTAGCTATTTTGCCCAGTATTTTATATGTAATTACTATTCATCAACTGGGAAGTCCGGTGGGAAATTTTGATCTTGGTGCAACTCTTGGATCTTATTTAGGCTTAATTTTTCTTGGAGGCTGTTATACTGCTATTGGAATTTTTGCTTCTTCACTTTCTCAAAATCAGATCATCGCATTTATTATCGCGGTTTTTCTATGTTTTCTAAGTTATTTCGCTTTTGAAGGTTTGGGAGATTTAGACCTATTTGGAAGTACTAATTATGGCGCAGAATACCTTGGGATCAGCTTTCATTATCAAAGTATAAGCAGAGGTGTGATAGATACCCGGGATATTATTTATTTTCTAAGTTTTATAATTTTCTTTTTAAAACTTACGCAGTTAAGGTTAATATCAATTCAGAAAAAATCTTAGGCTTTGAAACACCAAAACACCTATAAAAACGTTTTTCTGTGGCTTGTTGCACTTGTAGCGATAAACCTGCTAGCGGCCAACTTTTTTGAGCGCATAGACCTTACTCGAGACCAACGTTATACACTGTCTCCTGCGGCAATGGAAATCGTTTCAGATGCTGATTCGCCCATTGTTATAGAAGTCTTTTTAGAAGGAAAATTCCCATCAGAGTTTAGAAGGCTTCGGAATGAAACCAGGCAAATGCTGGAAGAGTTTTCAGCTTATAACAGTAATATAAAATTCACTTTTACCAATCCCTTAGAAGAAAGTAAGGATGCTGAAGCTACGGCGCAGGAATTTTATCAGCAGGGAATGCCGCCGGCAAGGGTGAGTGTTCAGGAAAACGGTAAGAGTTCTGAAGCTTTGGTTTTTCCTTGGGCTGTGGCCAGACTTGGCGATAAAGAAGTGCAAATTCCTTTATTAAAAAATAAACTGGGCGCTACCGATGAGGAACGGGTTTCAAGCTCGGTACAGCAGTTGGAATATGCTATTGCCAATGCATTGAATAAATTAGTTTATCCGCGGAAAAAGAAAGTCGCGGTAATGCGTGGAAACGGAGAATTGCCCGATGCACAAATAGCTAGTTTTATAAAGACGCTGCAGGAATATTATTTTATGGCGCCGTTTACTTTAGATTCGGCGGCTGTAAATCCTCAAAAAACGCTTCAGCAATTAAAAGGCTACGATTTGATTATCGAGGCAAAACCTACCGAGGCCTTTACCGAAAATGAAAAGTATATTTTAGATCAATATACAATGAATGGTGGTAAATCACTTTGGCTTACCGAAGCCGTTGCCATGGAAACCGATAGTTTGTTGAATCCTTCAGGCAGAGCTTTTGCTTTACCTCGTGATCTTAATTTAGGCGATTTTTTCTTTTCCTACGGAATTAGAATCAACCCGGTTTTGATCAATGATATTTATTCAGCGCCCATTATTTTGGCCTCAGGAGAGGGAAATAATACTCGGTTCAACCCGTATCCCTGGTTTTACAGTCCGTTAACCACTTCGCCCAACGATCACCCTATTATTAATAATATTGAAGCAGTGAAATTTGAATATGCCAATCAAATTGATACGCTTCAGAATAAGCTTGAAAAAACAATTTTATTAAGCAGTTCTCCACAAACCAGGGTAGAAGGTACGCCGCGGGAAATTAGCCTCGAGATGGTAAGCCAGGAACCGGATATGGCTTCCTATAAAGATGGCGAGCAACCACTGGCAGTTTTATTGGAAGGAGAATTTACTTCGGTCTATAAGAACAGGATCAAGCCATTTGAAATTAAAAATCCTTTAGACCAAAGTGAAGAAACAAAAATGCTGGTAATATCTGATGGAGATGTTATTAAAAATGAAGTACAGCGAGGTAAACCCCTGGAACTTGGGCTTGAACGCTACACGGGAAATACCTACGGAAACAAAGAATTTTTGCTGAATGCCGTAAATTATATGCTGGATGACAGCGGACTTATAGATATTCGCAGCAAGGAAATAAATATCGCATTCCTGGACGATCAAAGAACTGCTGATGAACGCGAAAAATGGCAGGTGATTAATATTATTCTTCCTTTAATTATCCTGGGACTTTTCGCTTTCGGATTTAATTATTTCAGAAAAAAGAAATACCTGAAATACCTTTCTTAGACTTCAATTTTCAGGAAATAAAATCAACATATTAACAATCTTAAAAAGATTATAGGTTGTAAGTATCTGTTTTTTAATTGTTTACTACATATTTTTTTGTTTTTGATGTTAATAAAAACTCGTCGACACAAGCTTTATTTTTAACAGATTAAAATATATTTGTAATGATTTCTAATTAATCACAAAGCCGATGAAATTTATTGTATCCAGCAGTTATTTGCTGAAACAGCTTCAGATATTGGGTGGGGTTATTAACAACACCAACACCCTTCCAATTTTAGACAACTTTTTATTCGATCTTAAGCAGGACGAGCTTACGGTTTCTGCCTCAGATCTTGAAACTACAATGTCTGCTAAACTTAAGGTAGAATCAGATTCCGAAGGAAAAATAGCGGTTCCTGCAAAATTGCTTTTAGATACGCTAAAAACTTTCCCGGAGCAACCCTTAACTTTTGTTGCTGAAGATAACAACACTATAGAATTAAGCTCTAATCACGGTAAATACGCGCTTGCCTATGCCGATGGTGAGGAATTTCCAAATCCTGTGGAATTGGAAGATCCTAGCAGCACCGTTTTAGAAGGTGATATTTTAGCTACCGCGATTAGCAAAACCATTTTTGCTTCAGGAAACGACGATCTTCGCCCGGTAATGAGTGGGGTTTTCTTTCAATTTACAACAGAAGGTTTGACTTTTGTAGCAACTGACGCGCATAAATTGGTGAAATATCAGCGTGAAGACGTTACGGCTTCCCAGGCTTCAGACTTTATTATGCCGAAAAAGCCACTAAACCTTTTAAAAGGAATTCTAGCCGGTAGCGAAAGTGAAGTGCTTATAGAATACAACGATTCTAATGCGAAATTCACTTTTGATGATACGCAATTAGTTTGTCGTTTAATAGACGGGAAATACCCTAATTACGAAGCGGTAATTCCGAAAGAAAATCCGAATAAATTAACCATAGAGCGCAACCAGTTTTTGAGTTCGGTTCGTAGGGTTTCTATTTTCTCTAATAAAACTACGCACCAGGTGAGATTAAAAATTGCCGGTGCCGAATTAAATATTTCTGCAGAAGACGTAGATTACAGTAATAAGGCGGAAGAGCGTTTAACCTGTTCTTACCAGGGAGACGATATGCAAATTGGTTTCAACTCTCGTTTTCTGACAGAAATGTTGAATAATTTAACTTCAGATGAAGTTCAACTGGAAATGAGTCTGCCTAATCGTGCAGGAATTTTAACTCCTGTAGATGGTTTAGACCCTGGAGAAAAAATTACCATGCTGGTTATGCCGGTGATGCTTAATAATTAAGCCCCCTGGCCCCCGAAGGGGAGATTCAACATAAAAACCTAGCTAGCTTAAAGAAATCAAACCTCACAGGTTTTCAAAACCTGTGAGGTTTTTTATTGTGTGCCGTGCATGG
>NZ_DCAP01000002.1:0-78335 GCF_002311535.1 Salegentibacter sp. UBA1130
GCGATTATTGCTTTTCATAGGATATGTTGTTAGCAAACGTTTCTTGTTTTATTGCGATTATTCTAATCCTTTTATAGTCAGCAAACCATTTCCCGTCAATTAAACATTTTTCTTTTATATTTTCTTGTACTTCATTTTTAATTTCCTCAATATGATTATTGGTGACTCCGAAGAAAAAACTCCCTGCAAACATTGAAATCCAATCCTTTATTCCAGAATTCTCGTCTGCAAGTTCTGTCGGTCGATCATAATGCTCTGCGAAAAGCACCCTGAAACCAGCCGATTCAAGTTCAGTTGAATATTCACCTATTGATGGGAAATACCATAAATCCAAATTAGATTGTTTTATATAACCTCTGTTTCGCAAAGAATCTCTCAATTGCTGCACTATAGTTTGCACATTTCCTTTTCCTCCAAATTCAACCACAACTTTTCCAGTCGGCTTCAGATTTTCATACATACATTTTACTGCACTCTTATAGTCTTTTACCCAATGAAGTGCTGCGTTTGAAAAAATCGAGTCAAATTTTTTATCGAAACTAAAATTTCCGGCATCTGCAACCTGAAATTTAACATCAGGGAATTTTAATTTGGCATCTGCAATCATCTCATCAGATTTATCAATGCCCACTGCTTCTTTTGCTAGTTCGTTTATTTTAAAAGTCAATTGTCCAGATCCACACCCTAAATCCAAAATCCGTTCATTATTTTTTGGATCGAGCAATTTTATCAGATTTTCTCCGTAATGATAAACGAATGAATGTTTATCATTATACAGTTCGGGTTTCCATTTTGATATTGTATCGTTCATTTTTATTAATGTTTGCTAACGTCTCGTATAAAAACTGTGCGAGCAGGCGAGCGTGATTGTCCGAAGGACAATCAGCGCAGCAAGCGATTACGAAACTTCGATTTGGCATTAAAATAGCATTGTTTTTATATATTGTTACCCACTTTTGCGACACGTTTGAGTAAGCACGTTACCTGATCCGTAACTTTATAAGTGGCTGAGTGAAAGTCCGCCCAATTGTTAAGTCCTATTCCATCCCCAGCAATCAGATCCGATTTTTTTTATTCGGTCTGCTAATAAGTCCGATTTGCTACTTTTAAGATCTATTTCTAAAGCTCGGAATTTTCTTTTTGATCCTTACTAATTTGAGAATATAATCCTGCAATTATTATTACTCCAGTAGCGATACTTACACCTTTTCCATTGGTTCCATTATATATGAGGTAACTTCCTATAATCCATATAAAAATAGAGACAATCCCGATAATTTTAACCTTGGTAGATATTTTCTTCATTATTTATTTTTAAATATTATTCGGAGCAATTGTGGGTAACGTCCCGTATAAAAACTGTGCGAGATGGTGAGCGTGATTGTCCGCAGGACAATCCGCTATGCAAGCGAACACGGGGTTTCGATTCAAGAACAAATTGAGCATTGTTTTTATATATTGTTGGCAACTGGCTTTATTTCAGTGTTTTTATCGATTCATCAAAAAGTTCTTTATCAGCTGGTGAAACATTTAGATAGCCAATAAACTCTTCACCTACTTTTATTTCTTTCCAAAAAAGTCCATTGTCCTGTTGTCCGTGAACAATTGTATCTTTTTTCTTATTCAAAAGATCAAATCCCAGCCAACCTATAGTTTCATAGTTCTTGAAATTTGGAGTTGCGATAGCGTCATCATTGGTATAATAAATTATTGAAGAGTCCGCATAAACAACTCTAAATCCGTGTCCGTGCCCTCCGAATTCTTGGAGTATTGTCTTTTCGTTTTCCTCAAGATCGGGTACTCGAATCGTGTAGGTTTTTCTAATTCCAGTATCTTCTGGTTTAAAAACTATTTTTTCTTTTTCTAATCCGTTATTTATGCTTCCACAGCCAATAATGGTCAGAAGAAATAAAGCGAATATGAAATGTTGTCTTTTCATTTTTCGGAGCTTGTTGCCAACGTCCCGTATAAAAACAGTGCGGCGATCGCAGGCGATGATTTTCCGCAGGAAAATCAGACGCAGCAAGTACGCACAGATTTTCGATTAGGTACTAAAATAGCATTGTTTTTATACATTGTTGCCAAATGCACCGCACGCCCGAGTGAGCCGCTTCGCTCTTGAATCCGCTGCGTTTTGCTTTTTAAAGTTTAAATTTTCTTACCTCTCAAAAAGGGCATTTTTACGTCCGTTTTTTTCTCCGCTTGAGTAAGAAAGTCCGCTGTATTTTAGTTTGAAACTTTGATGTTCTTACCTCTCCAAAATGATATTTTTAGTGCTTCTTTTTTTCTTCGCTTGAGTGAGAAATCCGCTGCTTTTCAAATCTGTGTAAAACTGGCACACTGAAAATCAGAATAAAACCAAATGTAAGTGTGTATTTATTTATATAATTATTGCCAAATATGTAAAGGGTGAAGATTATAATACTAACAACTAAAAATAGATACTTTAAGTAAGGCAAAAATTTCATAACTCTTTAAAATTGATTATTTACGTCCTGTTTATCAGCGGTGTTTTTGGCAACGTCCCGTATAAAAACTGTGCGAGCGGGCGAGCGTGATTGTCCGCAGGACAATCCGCTGAGCTAGCGAGCAATGATTTTCGATTCAAGACAAGATTTAGCATTGTTTTTATATATTGTTGCCAGCAGTATTTTTTTCGAGAGGCACTATTGAATCTTTAAAATTAACTCTCAAGTAGATTAAAGCCAGGATCATTATTAAAGCCACAAGGTTTATTAGAAGAAAGTGAGACTCAGAGTCATCCCGAAGGTAGATTATAGATGTCCCCGTAAAATATTCGTAGTCTATCCAAAAGTTATAATCCGAAGTGGCAGGTTTTTGGTATCCAAAACTAACATAAGGTCCGATAAAATAATACCAATAAATTCCAAAGAAACTAAACTGAAATAATTGTAATGCAAAATTAAAAATAGAAAGAGCGATGCCTATTGGTCTATTAAGAATCAAATGCGTTCCTGCATATATACATATACCAATTAGAATTAATAAAGGCAAGGTAACTGTGAGAAAACTAACCATTCCAACTTCTGCTAATCTATTAAAAAAGGCGTAAACTAATATCAATCCGCCTACGATTTGAATAACACCAATAAAAAGTCTTAGAATTTTATCCATTTATTTTTTCCTTTACCTGTTTGGTTATATTGCTGGCAACGTCCCGTATAAAAACCGTGCGAGATGGCGAGCTTGATTGTCCGCAGGACAATCAGGCGTTGCAAGCGAGCATGGAGTTTAAATTCAAAACCTAAGTAAGCATTGTTTTTATATGTTGTTAGCAAACGGTGTTTTGTCCGCTGGCAGATCCAACTTCGAAAGGATTCGCTCGAGTTCGATTAAAGACTTTTCATCAACCACCCCCGAATTAATAGTTAATTCCTCCGTGTCAGTTTTTAAGATATAATCACCAGCGAATTTTTTAATCCAGTTTATATCGGATAGGTAGAGTTTTTTTCCAGAAAGAGAATTTTTCTTGATCGATTTATCATCGATGGTCAGGTATTGATTGCTTTTTTCGTAAAAAAAACTACTCCAGTAGAGTATTGCTATTACTAAAAATCCGTAATCCATCCAGTTATTTTCAACGGAATAGTTCAAATTAAGAAAACCTAAAATTGTCCATAGAATTCCAAAAATAAGGTATCGATTGAACCGCTTTTTCTTGTATTTTATTTTCATTTTTTTACTGTTTGCTAACGGTCTCGTATAACCGTCAGTTACGGGTTAATATGTGTTAATTTTCGGTTTGGCACAGACGTTAGCAATTCCGAGTGGATTCGGACGTAGTCGAATCCGCCGTAATTGCGGTTATACATTGTTGTAAAACGTTTTTTATTTCCAAAATTTCCAGCTCTTTTTGTTTCCTCCATTTTTCCATTTACTGTATCGTTTGTCAAGAACTTTTGAAAGTCGGTCATAATTCTCCCAGGTATTTGGAATTTCATAAAGCGATTCACAGTCAATATCGTCAAATTCGTCAAGATAATCGTCAAGGTATTGTCCATAAGATTCTTCAGGGTCAGAACTTTGATAATAGAATTCGGTAAATTTTAGTCCTTCTTCATTAAAATCTTCTTCCCATAATTTTTCATCGCATTCCGAAAACAGAAAATCTCTACCTGTTTTTTCTCGTTTTTTTACTTTTTCAATTTCCGATTTTGAGTTTTCAATATGAGTTTGTCCAATTAAATCATTATTAATTATCCAAGTCAAATACATTCCAATATGGGTTCCACCATTCTCAATTGGTAAATCTTTCGGATAATCTCCACCATAATGCCAATCAGCTCTGTCAATACTTGCCATAGTTTTTCTTAAATGTTTTACAACGTCTCGTATAAAAACTGTGCGAGCGGGTGAGCGTGATTGTCCGCAGGACAATCCGCTGAGCAAGCGAGCACGCATTTTCGATTTGAGATGGGGTTGAGCATTGTTTTTATATAATGTTGGCAACTGGCTTTGGCCGCTTTATTTTTCTAGAAGAATAAATACTACAGCGATTAAGTTTCTTAAAGAATGAATAGAAGTAGTAATCCAAAAACTTGATTCCTTTCTTTGTTGGAATATAATGTAAGACTTTGCTAATATTATTCCTGTTGGAAATGTTAATAAACTATACCAGGAACTGTAACCAAAATGCATTAGTGCAAAAAGCACCGAAGAAAATAATATTATCAAAATTTCATATTTTCTTTTTAAAAATCCTTGTAAAAGTTTTATTGGAAATGCTTGTAAAAATAAGGTTTCCAAAATCGGGGCAAACACAACCGCCATTAAAAAAAGGCTAATTGGAGTATAGTTGTCGGAGTCAATCCCTCCTACTTCATCATCAGAAATATTCAAATATTCTAATAAAACCGCGA
This sequence comes from Salegentibacter sp. UBA1130, assembly GCF_002311535.1. Taxonomy (NCBI): domain Bacteria; kingdom Pseudomonadati; phylum Bacteroidota; class Flavobacteriia; order Flavobacteriales; family Flavobacteriaceae; genus Salegentibacter; species Salegentibacter sp. UBA1130. Next base: position 4,881 of record NZ_DCAP01000002.1, read on the forward strand.
AAGGTATAAGTGAAATTAAAATTAATAAAGTAGTAGCTAAAATGAAATTGAAATAGCTTAAACCTTGCCATTTTATATATCCGCGATTTACTAAATCCATCATTTAAAGAATTTCAGCTTGTTGCCAACGTCTCGTATAAAAACTGTGCGAGCCGGCGAGCGTGATTGCCCGCAGGACGATCAGGCGTTGCAAGCGAGCGCAGAGTTTCGATTCAAGACAATATTTGAGCATTGTTTTTATATTTTGTTGTGCAATGTTTGTTTTCAAATTTCTTAATTGGGGAATAAAATATTCTTATTAATAGCGCACATCAAAACGTCCGTTTCTAACTTTTACAATTTCTGCATTATTATTAACTGCATCAAACCAAAAGGTACCGCTTAAAATCCTATTACTTTCATCTAAATTGGTTATAGTAAATTCTCCTGTTACTTCATCTGTTGTAGAGTAGCCAATTAAACCATTTAGATAAACACCTGTTGTACTTATGTCCGAAGATTTTTTCATAGAATAGGTATCACCTTCTTCTAATTTCTCATCCTTTGATTCTATCATAACCATTTTGTTACCATTATTTCGATTACGAATAGATACTCCAAAAATATATTTTCCGTTATGAAAAACATATTGGGCTTTTAAAACCGAGCCACTATTTAAACTTTGTCCGCCTGGTAAAAAAACTTGTCCATCCACTAAACAACCCGCAGTATTAGCTCCCGTTTGGGTAGCAGCTGGTAGACAATCCACAGGATTGTAACAATCTTCTTCTTTGGAGCAGGAAGAAGTAAGCAGAAACATAATGAATAACAGAGGAATTAACGTAGGTTTCATAGGTTTATGATTTTTTGCAATATTGCACAACGTCCCGTATAAAAACTGTGCGAGCTGGCGAGCTTGATTGTCCGCAGGACAATCCGCTGAGCAAGCGAGCACGGAGTTTCGATTTGAGACAGGTTTTAGCATTGTTTTTATATACTGTTGTAAGTAGTGCTTGCCGCAGGGTTATTGAGCTTTATATAAATCCGTTACTTTTTTTAAATCGGTTGAATAAGTAATTTCGTGAAAATAGTTTAACTGCCATTTTTGAGTTTTTCCCGCTTGTTTATTATTTGCAATGACCCAACTCGGATAAACTCGAAATGCCCTTTTCCCTTCTTTTTTGTCCGTTGATATTATTCCTTTTTTTATCAACACAGATTTTGGAAAAACAAATTGTCCGAACTGGTTTTCGGTCCTTACGTTCACAACAAAAAAATCAAATTGGTCATTTACTTCAAAAGGTTCAATCGGTCCGTTTCCATTCCGTTTCCAGAATGTTACAAACTGTCCTACTTTTTTAGGGGTAATTTTAGCGTTTCTGCTTATAATTTTTCGTCCGTTTAAATCAAATCGGCAAGCAATATATTCTTTACTTTCTGTTTCAAGTTGGAAATCCGATATTTTCAATCCGCATTTTTCATAAATTTCCATTTTTATTCGGTTAAGATTACAATCCATATTCCTTACTTAGTTTGATTTTAAACGAAATTATGTCTGCATTACTTACAACGTTGATCTAACTGCCGTAGTCGCATTTTTGCGGCTATTGCAGTTAGATGGTGTTGTATGCTGTTTATCTTATCTGCCAGGATCAGGTTAACAGAGACTGTTGATTGAAGCGCAAAAATAAAAATACTTCTTTTAAGGTCCGTGCCCCGTTTACATTGTGTTTAGAAGTAGATCTAAACATCCGTGAAATAAGGGGAGGGCTTTTCAAATTGTCCGTATAGCTAAAGTAAAAAATTAAGGGAGTTGCCCCATAGACTATTTCCAAAACTTCAACTACCTTAACCTCAAGTATTAGTAACGTGATAACGTTTGGATAGTTAAAAAACTCTCCACGATCTCATCGCTAAATACTTGGGGACACTACCAAAAAGTATGTCCTTCTCTTTCCTTTAGCTATACCTCCTAAAATCAGCCCAGGATCCTCAAAAGAAGACCATTCGCTGCCAGCAATAGTATACAACGTACGTATAAATGCAGTATTACATTTATATCTATTATGTCTTTACATGACTAATCTAATGGATTTTTAATCTTAAAAAAAATATTTGTAGCCACGTGCGTGTAAATTTCTGTTGTTTTGGTGCTTCTATGCCCAAGGAGTACCTGGATATATCGTAAATCGGTTCCACTCTCCAAAAGATGGGTTGCAAAGGAATGTCGTAACATATGGGGTGTCACCCGCTTCTTGATCTTCGCTTTTTTCGCAGCATTCTTTACTATACTCGAAACACTTTCGGGACTATAGGCTTTCCTGCCCGGGCCTTCAAACAAAAAATTAGTCGGTCGCCATTCTTTATAGTATTTTCGTAAATCACCAAGTAGTTTTTCGCTTAAGATTGTAAACCTATCTTTATTTCCTTTGCCCGATCTTACCTTAATCACCATTCTCTTACTATCTATATCTTCCAGTTTTAAATTTAAGAGCTCAATTCTTCTTAAACCGGCCGAATAAAGCAAACTTACTATACATCGGTGTTTAATGTTATTAGTATGCTCAATAATAGCCATTATTTCCTCTTTTGCCAGGACCTTCGGCAGTTGTTCTATAGGTCTGGGACGTTCTATGGCATAAAACCTATTGGGCATTTCCAGTACCACTTCATAATAGAATTTAATAGCATTAATGGCCTGGTTAATATAGGAATGAGAAAAATCCTCTCGTATCAATTTCTGAAGATATAATCTTATATCCTCTTCGTTCAAATCCTTTATCTCCCTGTCACTGTAATGATTTATGAATGTTTCGAAACAAGAAACATAGGTTTTGATCGTGCTATTGGCATACCGTTTTAATTCTAATTTTCTAAGGTAGCTTCCAGGGCAATATCGCTTTCCGCTTACCTCTTCCCTATTTTGCAGCTGTTGAATGTTCACAGGCTCTTCCTCTCTTCCAAAACTAGCCTTGGAATAAAAATGATTGCAATTGATCCAGGCAACACCACGAAAGGTCTTAAAAACAAGCTCCAGGTTAGCCGGTGTGTTTAAGATATAATTCATGCGAAACTTCTCACTCCACTGTACATCGGGTAAGTTGTCCACCATAACCTGCACTACTTTATCGGTAAAGAATTTTAACCCTATACATTTTTCTTTATCAATGATTAAATTCTTTAGAGTAATATACTTCCTATCCATATGGCCTGCGCATTTATTGGTATATAAATGTAAACAGACTTAAACCCTAAAACGTTTATTATCCGTATATTATACGACTAAAACGGCTTTATAATTATGGAAACTGAAAAACATTGTCTGGCCTGTAATAAAAAACTGGAAGGCCGTCCAGATAAAAAGTTTTGCGATCCCTATTGTAAAAGTGCCTGGCATTATCAAAAAACCAAAGAAGGAGCTGCCGGATTCTATGCAAAAGTAGACCGCCAATTAAAAACTAATCGAAGGATTTTAAAAAGCTTCAACAAAGCAGGGAAAGCCACGGTTAGAGCTGACATTTTAAAACAACACGGCTTCGATCCTAATTACTTTACGCACTATTGGAAAAACAGCAAGAAGGAAGTTTATCTCTTTGTATATGAATTTGGTTTTCTAACCCGGTATGAAAACGGAAAAAAGAAATATGTTCTTGTAACCTGGCAAAACTATATGGAGAAAACTACTTAACCTTTATGCCTATATATCAAAATTCATCCTGGTTATTCTCTTTCTTAAAGCATAAATCTTAATCAAAAAATTACATGGCTTCGCCACAGTCACTCCCATTGGTCTTTCTTTTAAGCAATTACGAATTACTTACAGCTATCAACCTCAAATTGCCTTAAATTTAATTCGAGATAGCTTTAAAAATAATCAATGTATAAAGTAAAATTGGTGGTTAATTAAATGAGTAGGGATTCCAAATTTAAAAAATATCTAATTCTAGGTTTATATTACTATCTATAGTTATTAACAAGATATTAAGAATAAAATAGAGAATTGAATAATTTTTGGAGTTAAATGAGGGGTTTTCATTCCATTCAGCACTTTAGTCTTACGTACCTCCAGGCTAAAGAGCCTCATTCACTGGCACCGGACACAAGCGAAAAATCTTCACCTTCCATTTCGCTTATTCCGCAAAAACGGCGGAATGCTTCATTCTCGGTTCTGGTTTTCCACTTAAGTCCTCAAATTGGATTCCATAATTAATTTAATTCCACTTCCTGCTCCTTCCCTACTCTTCCATTTACCTATTTGAAGTATTTTCGGCCTTCACTGTTACCTTTTTCTGTAATGCAAAATACCAAGATTTAGAAGTTAGTCCGCACTGCATAAAGCCAGTCCCTGCGCTCCCTTTTTATAAGTCCTCCCTAATTCTAAATCTTGAAAATGTATCAGCATCAGAAAAAGGTAACAGTGAAGGCGCTACGGGAAGTAAATCTAAAAACGGAAAAATGAAATCATACAAAATCTACAAAAAAGGAAGCGGAATTAAAAAAATCAAAAAAGGAAAACGCTCAGGATACAATAAGTAAATCAGTTAAAAATCAATTATAAACCTTTAAATCTTTTAATTATGAAAACGCTTAGAAACACAGTACAGTTAATTGGAAACGTAGGGGAAGATCCAAAATCTCACAGGTTTGAAAATGGTATGTTGGTTTGCCGATTCTCTTTGGCCACCAATGAACAATTTTTTAAAGACGGAGAGAAAATTCAGGAAACACAATGGCACCAGCTTGTAACCTGGAGTAAGCAGGCAGAACTTGCCAGTAAGTATATCGCTAAGGGAAAGGAAATTGCTATTAAAGGCAAATTAACTTATCGCTCGTATAACAACGAAGCTGGGGAAAAACAGTACATCACCGAAATTCTGGTAAATGAGATCCTTTTATTGAGCAGCTCAAAACGGGATAATAATTAATTAAAAGCAAAGAGGGCGTCATCGTCGAAAATTGCGCCCTCTTTCATTATTTAACTTTAAACAAATCAATAATGGAAACCAAAGTTAATGAAATCGCAATAAGTTACAGCGGAAGTATTAAAACAAAATTACTTCCAAAAATATCTTCTTCCCGTGATGCTGCTAACCTTCTATTCGAGCATTGGGATAAACACAACATTGAACTCTTTGAAAATTTTTAAAATGTTGCTCCTTAATAATTCTAATAAGGTAAAAGGTATTTACACCCTCTCTACAGGAGGCATCACCGGAACTTTAGTGGATATAAGAATCGTATTCGCGGTAGTCCTAAAGTCCGTTACGACCTCTATAATTTTAGCACATAACCATCCATCGGGAACCCTTCAGCCCAGTCAACCCGATAAATTGCTAACGGAAAAGATCAAAAAAGCAGAGGAACTTTTTGATATTAAGGTATTGGATCATTTAATACTAACTCCCGATGGGGATTACTTCAGCTTTGCCGATGAAGGCATTTTATAACAGGAAATAATTAGTTTCTCAATTATTCTTCCAATTCTCTACAGTTAATTTTAAAGATTTTCTTTTCCAATCATAAAAAATGGGATTCAGTTTCTCACTAATTAAAGCGCTATTAAATTCAATTTAAAAGTTGAAATTTTTGTCCCTGCGGGACGAAAAGGTAAAGGAAAAGGTAAAGGAAAAGGTAAAGGAAAAGGTAAAGGAAAAGGTAAAGCAAGAGGGTAACGGGCAGAGCCACGTTAAGAATTACCTTTTAAAATATAAACGACTGTTTAACAGCTATTTAAATAATTTTATCCAATGGTAAAAATTAAAAAGAGGCTGTTTTATTACTAAAAACCCTTGAAACCCATTGAAAAATGGTAGAAATTTTACTAAAAAATGGATGAAGAATATAAAAAAGAGAAGTTCGAGACTCTAAAGATCAAGACTTCCGTAGCCAAAAAATTTAGAAGGTTCAGCCGGGTGTAAGCTTCCCTTAAAAACGAACTGTTTAAAATTATAATATATTTTATAACTTTAAACAGTAATTATGAAGAAGAGTAGATATTCACCACAGCAAATCGCAAAGATTTTAAAGGAGTTTGATAACGGAAAAACGGCCGCAGAGATCAGCCGTGAATATAGCATTAGCACAGCTGCATTCTACAAGTGGCGGGAACGCTATGGCGGGATGAACGGCAAAGAGCTTAAGCGCCTGAAGGACCTTGAGGAGGAGAACCGAAGGCTGAAGCAGATGTATGCCAATCTATCCCTGGATCATCAAATGGCCAAAGAAATCATCGAAAAAAAGCTTTAAAGCCCTGCCGTAAAAGAATCATAGCCAAAGAACTTACGCGTTACGGTATTAGCAGGGCGTGCCGTGTTTTAAATATGAGCAAAAGCGTTTTTTATTACAGGCCAATTCCAAAGGACGATACTGCTATCGAGGAGGCTTTACAACAGAAAGCTAAAGAACATAGCGAAGAAGGCTTCTGGATGGCTTACGATCGTCTAAGGAGTGAAGGCAAGCCCTGGAACCATAAACGGGTGTACAGGGTCTATAAAAAGCTTGGCCTGAGTTTGAGACGCAAGGTTAAAAAGCGTTTAACTGCCAGGGTCAAAGAACCCTTGGAGGCTCCCATAGCTCCCAATCACAGCTGGAGTATTGATTTTGTGACCGACGTTTTAGAAAATAAAAGGCGCTTCCGCGGCTTAACTGTAATCGATGATTACAACCGGGAAGCATTGCATATAGAAATTGATTTTTCACTGCCCAGCAAGCGCGTCGTCTGGGTACTAAACCATTTAATTAATCGCAGGGGAAAACCCCAAAAAATAAGAATGGATAATGGTCCTGAATTTGTTGCTAAGATCGCTTCAGAATGGAGCCAGATGCAAGAAATCGACTTTCAGTATATTCAACCCGGAAAACCAACCCAGAATGCTTTTATAGAGAGATTCAATGGAACCTATCGAAGAGGCGTTCTCAATAAGTACCTCTTTGAAGATCTCAATCAGGTAAGGGAACAAACCGAGACCTGGATGAAAGATTACAACAATGTAAGACCACATAATGCACTGGGAAAAATGGCCCCCGTAGCATACGCGAAAAGTCATTCTCCTGGCGGTACCGCCAGGAGAATGAAAAATGATATTTTTGGACAATCAAGCAGTTCTAATTAGGGGAAGCTTACACGGGCTTTATCTAAATCTCAATCAATGACATTATTATCGAGGGTCGAATTTTTTGAAATGAATAGTATTTCTCCCAATGAAATGATGGGTCCAAAAATGGAGACTCTGGAAAACCTTGTCAAAAAAAGAATAAATGCAGTAATCGCAATTTTGAAAGATATAGAGAAGAATAAAGTAAACCCCACTTTAGGCATTTTGGAATCTCTAATGGAAGCTGCAGATCCCAAAAATAACTACGAAAATCGAATAAGGGACTATGAGGAAGACGATATTCATCCTGATTTTTATAAATAAAACCCCTGGTTAAAATTGCAGGTTTTATTTCGGTTATTTCTTTTCCAACACCTTACCTTTTGCTACGAAAGCACCAAGCTTTGAAATTAACCGGACCGCATAAACCGGCAGGCTATTTATAGCTCCTCTATAATTTCAAAGCTTGAAAATGAAAGAGCATCAAAAGATAATCCGAAAGCGCTGAAAGAAGTAATGAAAAGACGGACTCAAAAACTGTCATTTCAATCTACTTTTTGCTCCTTTCCGACGTCAAAAAGGAAAATGCTCCAGATGAAAATAGTAATTGTTAAAAAAGCTATCATTTTATTTAGTGTCATTTGGTTGATTTTGTGATCTTGAAGGCAGCTTTCTAAGTTTTAGATTTTCAAAATATCCCAAACGGTAACAAATTTAATGTTACCAAAAAAATTACTCTTAAGTGTTTTATAATCAATTTATTGCATATTTTTAAAGAGATGAATTACAGTAGTTTTTTAAAGTGCTTAGTTGTCCATTTTTTGTTTGACTTCGAAGACATAAGCATATAAATATTAAAAACGTTTTTGGTTTTTTTACTGGGTTAACCACTTGTTGGTTAAGCTAAGCTTGTATAAAATTTTTGCTTCCTAGAACAATTTTCTGAAAAAAGAAAGCTGCCAGAAGGTAAAAAAATTAAGTAATGGTAATTTTTAAAATAATAACAGATCATAAACTAATGAAATTATGAAAGAAAGCATCCATCCATTTATGGTCAGTATGCATTCCCTGGAAGCTAAAATAGAACAGCTCACCAGGGAATTCAGGATCAGGCAGATTAAAGATCCCTGTCTCATCCTTCTGGATAATGCTGATTTTATCCAGCTATTTAAAATAAGTGCGAAAACAGCTCAAACCTGGCGGGAAGAAGGGCTGATTGAATACGCACAGGTGAAAGGAAAGATCTACTACAGTCTCAAGGATATCCAGGCATTTATAAATCGTCACCGAAAAAATAGGAAGGATGCTAACTCTTAAGTAAGATGACTCCGGAGATTTCAGTTCCCATTCAGCTATTTATTGATGCACAGCAAAAAGGCTATGCTAAAAAGCTGCAATTCTTTCTATCCTTGAAGCTAATCTACAAGTGCGGAAAGGCAAAACTGGATGATGGGGAACTGTTATTTTTAGAATTAACCGAAGAGATCAGCTCTCGAAAAACTACATTAAAGTATATTGACTTTCTGGTAGAGAAAGGTTGGTTGCAATACAATAACAGGACGGGTTATTACATCATAAAATCTTTTGAAAGGATACGAAGCGAGAATAACTGGAAGCTCAGGCTTTCCTATCCGGTAGATTTTTATTCTTACCGAAACATTAAAGCAATTACAGGGGCAATTATTTATGGATATCTACATAAAGACTTCTGGAGAAAAGTAAGGAGAAAGAAAAGCGTACAGATAAAAGGCAGTACCTATCATTTTCTATCCCCTAACTTTAATTATATAGAAGCACCTGCTCCATTATCTGTACTTGGAATCTGTAGGATATTTCAAATTTCACCGTCAACTGCTTCCAGACTTAAAGAAGCTGCTGAAAAGCAAAAATTGCTGCAGGTCAAAAAGAATTACGGGGCTTCAGTACCCAGTAAAAAAGCTATGGAGCTGTGTTTAGACTACAATGATAAGCGGAACAATATTGTCATTTACCAGGGAAATTACCGATTCCAGTTAATTGATACTATTTTACCTCTTTTTCTTTTTAAAAAGCGGAAAAAACTGAAAACATAAAGGAAAGGTTTATAGTATGAAAAAAATAAAAAACTTTTTGGCCAAAGTTTGATCAAGTTAGGCGCGATAGCGCGTTTGTTTCTCTTTGGAACAGAACCGGAGCAAAGCCGGTTTAAAGCTAGGCTATAGCTTCTGCACTACTTGTTTCTTACTTGTCCATTTTTTGGACTAGTTAAAGCGAATAGCTTATACATTGATAGCCATTCAAGCTAAAGCCGGTATAGAATAGCAATTAAGCCTTTCTCCAAAAATTTTTGGATTCTAATCGTTCTTTCAATACAGCCATATCGTCACCCACTTTTCGATCTAGAATTTTTGCATAGTGCTGAGTTGTACGAAGATTTTTGTGTCCTAGCATTTTACTCACACTCTCTATAGGAACTCCATTTGCAAGCGTAACAGTAGTTGCAAACGTGTGCCTGGCCAAATGGAATGTAAGATTTTTGTTGATGCCGCAAAGATCTGCTATTTCCTTAATATAAGCATTCGTTTTTTGATTACTTAGAATTGGAAGTAACCGCTTCTCGCTCACATCGGGATGCGAAGAATATTTTTCCAATATAGCCTCTGCCACAGGAAGAATTGGAACGCTGCATCTGGTCTTAGTTTTTGTTCTCTTAGTTTTAATCCATTTATTACCATCAATACCAATTACCACTTCCTTTTCTGAGAGTTTTTTTACCTCAGCATAACTAAGCCCAGTAAAGCAACTAAACGTAAAAATATCTTTAATTAAATCCAGTCGCTCATTTTTAATTTCTTTGGAGATCAGCGCCTGAAGTTCAACTTCAGTTAGAAACTCCCGATCTACCACTTTTAATTTACCTTTCCAGTTCTGAAAAGGGTCTTTTGCTATCCATTCGTTTGATAATGCTATGCGAATGATTTTTTTAAAGTTTGTTACATATTTAATGGCGGAATTATGCGCACAGTTCCTTTCTGTCTTTAAATAATATTCAAAGCCGGTAATAAATTTGAGGTTTACCTCTTTTACTGGAATATCCGAAACTTTGTACTCCTTTTCTATATATTCCCCTACGTGATTTTTAGCCGTTCTATATCTTTCAGCTGTACCGGCGGCAAAATCTTTACCTACAAGTCTATTAACCCGATCATTGTGTTCCTGGAAAATATCCAGAAGCATCCTTTCCTGGTCTTCTTTTTTCTTGTCTTTTCCTAAAAATGTGTCCACCAAGTCCTGAGCAGTAAACTTCGTTCCCTTTTCTAAAAGTTTTTGATGAGATATATAGAGGTCGTTTTCAACTTTGGATAAATATCTATTAAGAATTTTCGCTTTCTCAGTATTCCCCTTGGCCCTTCCTGCTGAAGAATTCCAATCTTCTTTGGAAATTTTTCTACGAAGACTAGTGGCTGCTCGCTTACCTCTTAGTGTGACTCGAAGGTAGATTGGTGATAAAGAATTTTTTGCGCCACCTCTTAGATAAAAAATATGGAAGAAATTTGTATCCATGACTTTAGATTTTTTAGATTAATACATTTCTAAAGTACGAAATTACATCAATCATAAAACACTAAATATCAAATTGTTAAAATATTTTTGTAGGAATATTCATCATAAAGGTGTCACTAATTTCAGTTATTCAAGTGACACCGAATTTGACACCTCCTAGCTTGATATTCTTTGGGATATTTTGAAATATTGTAAAATAAAAAAGCCCCAAAACCATAGGGTTTGAGGCTTTTTGCAATATTTTGTAAGTTAAGTAGCGGAGGAAGAGGGATTCGAACCCCCGGACCTGTTACAGTCAACAGTTTTCAAGACTGCCGCAATCGACCACTCTGCCATTCCTCCAATAAAATGCTAAGCTTTTCTGCTTAGCGGATGCAAATATAACAAGCTTTTACAAATACACACAAGCTTTTCTATAAGTTTTTTCAGGCTTTTCTCAAACCGCCTAATTATCAGCCTTTAGCATATTTAATATTTCTTTAGCCCTAAAGTCCCTAATAATTTCTACATTACTGTTTATTAAGCTTTCACCTCTTTTAAAAAATAAAAACCAGTACATTTTTAAAAGCCTGATGCATTTTAATCCAATGTTTTTATGAGAAAATTGTCATCACCTATTCATCTCCTTTCCTTAATATTTCTTTTGTCCTTTTTAAATATAGACGCCCAGGAACGCTCAGAAAATTTAAATAATCCGGAATCAACATCCAGTAATTTTTACACCTCACGATACAAAATACAAAACACTTTTGATGGCTTAGGCTATTATAAATTAAACAATCAAACATTTAATTATGAAACCGATAAACTCCTAATCACTTTAAGCGCGGGCATCCTGGAGCAAAACACTATTTTTAATAACAAGGCTCCCGGATTTCACGGCAGCTTTAGTGCCAATTTTGAATACAAATTTAACCAGCGGTTTAGCTTTTATCTTTTTGGGCGATATTTAACTCCGTCCTTGAATAATGAAGAACGAATCAGCACTCCACATATGGATCTTCTGTATCCTCAAACAGAAGTTGGTGCCGGGCTAAGAGGAAATTTTAATAATGTGAATATAGATGTTGGGGCAAGTACCATTTTTGGCAATCAACCCGATATAAATACTTTATTGCGTACAAAAGTATCGGTGGGGTTTTAATACTTTTTTTGATCAAATTTTTGAGACAGAATAAATTCATTTTTATACTTTTAAACTTATGAAAAAAGTAATTTTAATTTCTGTTGTAATACTTTTAAGCAATTTCTCATTTGCGCAAAAAACAGAATACCGCGAACTTATGGAACAGGATTGGGCCAATCTTAAAAAGTATAAAACTGAAAATGAAAAAATAATTGAAACTAAAAATTATCCCGATGTGGTCTTTATGGGTAATTCCATAACCGAAGGTTGGGTAAATGCACAGCCCCAATTCTTCGAAAAAAATAATTTCGCCGGCCGCGGAATAAGTGGACAAACAACCCCCCAAATGCTTATTCGGTTTATACCAGATGTGGTAGCACTTAACCCCAAAGCGGTAGTAATTCTTGCTGGCACCAACGACATAGCGGGAAACACTGGATTTTCTTCCGTAGAAATGATTACCAATAACATTAAGGCAATGGCACAACTTGCCCAGGCCAATAATATTAAAGTTATTCTTGCTTCTATCCTACCCGTTTACGATTATCCCTGGCGCCCCGGATTGGAACCAGTTCAAAAAATAGCCGAAATCAATACCTGGTTAGCAAAATTTGCCGGGGAAAATAACCATACTTATCTAGATCTTTTTACGCCGCTAAAAGATAAAAAAGAAGGTTTACCCAAACAATATTCAGAAGATGGGGTTCACCCAAATCTAGCAGGTTATAAAGTTATGGCTCCACTTACAAAAGAAACAATAGAAAAAGTACTAAACTAGCAACAATCACTGGAAAAGCTAATTAAGAATTATGGGAAATATATTCCCAAGTAAATCTTAATTTATATAGATCTCCATTGTCGTTGGGAAAAGAATTTTTTGAAGACCTCTCTGAAAATTAATCCGAAACTGCTATCTTGCTGCGACTTTAATAAAAACTTCGGGATTATTTAACGAAGTATCTAATAAAAAAATTACATAAACTATGAAAAAAATGCTTTTAGTGGCCGTAACTGCCGGAGTGGTAGCCTGTGGCACACAAAAAAATGTTGAAAATGCAAACCCGATGGAGTATGCTGAAACCATTACAACATCTGAATTACAAAATAATCTTACCACTTTTGCAAGTGACGAGTACGAAGGTAGAAATACCGGAGAACCGGGACAGAAAAAAGCAGCCGAATTTATTGTAAATGAATATCAAAAAATGGGGATTGAAGCGCCAGAAGGATATTCAAACTACTACCAGGAAATTCCAACTGAATTCTTTAACGGAAATCTTAAAGCTTCAGAAAATGTATTGGGATATATTAAGGGAAGTGAAAAACCTGAAGAAATCTTAGTGATCACCTCACATTACGATCACGTAGGTGTAGATGATGAAGGGAATATCTTTAATGGAGCAGACGACGGTGGTTCTGGCCCAATGGCTATCCTGGAAGTTGCTGAGGCGTTTAAAGAAGCTCAAAAAGATGGATATACTCCTAAAAGATCTATCCTTTTTATCCATTTAACCGGTGAAGAAAAAGGCCTTTTAGGCTCAAAATATTATGTAGAAAATCCTGTATTTCCTTTAGCTAATACCGTTGCCAATCTTAATATGGATATGATTGGCCGTATAGACAAGGATCACGAAGGGAACGATAATTATATTTACCTTATAGGAAGTGATAAATTAAGTACAGATCTTCACGAACTTAGTGAAAATGTGAATTCAGAATATATGAATATGGAACTGGATTATACTTATAATGATGAAAATGATCCTAACCGTTTTTATTACCGAAGTGACCATTACAACTTCGCGAAAAATAATATTCCGGTAATTTTTTACTTTAACGGGGTTCACCCAGATTATCACAAACCAACAGATACCGCTGAAAAAATTGAATATGAAGCTTTAAAGAAAAGAGCACAATTAGTTTTTCTTACTGCCTGGGAAATCGCTAACCGCGATGAAAGACTGGTTGTAGATAAAGCTGAAGAATAAATTTTCTTTCGTCAAGCTGAGCTTGTTTCAGCTTCTAACTTGTTTTTATTGACAATTTAGATCTCCGAAAATTTCGGAGCAGGCTCTGAAATAAATTCAGGATGACATTTAAAACTTTTAAGTACCAACTAAAAAAGCCCCAGAAATTAATTTCCCGGGGCTTTTACCTTTTATTAAATCAATCAAAAATTATTCAGCAGGAAGCAGAACAGTATCTAGCGCGTGAATTACACCATTGGTAGCCTGAACATCGGCTGCGATAACTGTAGAAGTTCTTCCTCTTTCATCGGTAATTACAACATTATCTCCAAGGTTTACGGTAAATTCGCCACCCTGTAAAGTTTCAACCACCATATCATCAGATAGGTCTCCAGATCTTACATTGGCTCCGGCAACTACGTGGTAGCTTAAAACAGCTTCTAAAGTTGCAGCATCAATATCTGCAAGAGAATCAACTCCAAGTTCATCTAATAATCCGACAAAAGCATCATTTGTAGGAGCAAAAACAGTAAAAGGAGCAGGAGCTTCACTCATCATAAGTGTTTCAACAAATGTAAAAGACTCTTCTCTTGTTAGGGCCTGTACAAGAACATCAAAATTAGGATCGGCAGTAGCAAAAGTGGTAACATCTGGTAAGCCAATTACAGCATCTACTGCGTGAATTACACCATTATCAGCTTCAACATCTGCAGTAGTTACAGAAGAAACTCCATTAATCGTTACGCCGTCATCAGTATTAATATACATACTTAAAGGTTCTTCTGAAGCTCCCCATACGGCCAAACCTGGAATATAACCTGTACTTAAATCAGCAGCCATAATTGTACCCGGTTGAACGTGGTTTAATAGTACCTGGGTTAATAAGGCTTCAGGTACTTCATCAAGACTATTGAATCCGTTATCATTTAAAAAGGCTGTAAAAGCAGCGTTATCAGGAGCAAAAACAGTATACTCATCTGTACCGGTAAAGGTTGAAGTTAAACCTGTCTTTTCTAAAGCAGCAAGCAAAGAAGAATAATTCTCGTTTCCGGCTACGAAATCTGCGATAGTATTAGTTTCTATTTCAATCGCATCATTTTCAGGAAGAAGTACAGTATCTAAAGCGTGAATTACACCATTATTCGCCTGGATATTGGTAGCAATAATTGTTGCTGTTCTTCCGTTTTCATCAGTAATAGTCACATTATCTCCCAGGTTGATAGTGAAACTTCCTGTTTCAAGAGTTTCTACCATCATACCATCACTAAGATCACCTGCACGAACATTTGAACCGGCAACTACGTGGTAGGTTAAAATACTGGATAAAAGATCGGCTGGAATATCACCCAAACCTGCTAACTCTAACTCGGCAAGTACATTAGCGAAAGCAGCATTAGTAGGGGCAAAAACAGTAAATGGTGCCGGAGCGTCTGTCATCATTAAAGTTTCTACAAACGTAAAAGACTCATCTGCAGTAAGTGCCTGTACAAGAATATCAAAATTAGGATCGGCAGTGGCAAAAGTGGTTACATCAGGAAGTCCAATAACAGCATTAACAGCGTGAATCACTCCATTGTCTACTTCCACGTCGGCAGTAGTTACGGTTGAAACTCCGTTAATCATTACCCCGTCCTCGGTATTAATATAAAGGCTCAAAGGTGAATCTGAAGCCATACCGGTAGCCATACTTTCAATATAGCCGGTTGAAAGCGCACCAGAGGTTATTTCACCTTCCTGAACGTGGTTTAAAAGAATTTCCGTTAAAACATCTGTGGGCACTTCATCAAGACTACTGAATCCGTTAGCCGACAGAAATGAATTAAATGCAGCGTTGTTTGGGGCAAAAACAGTGTAATTAGCAGAGCCATCTAAAGTAGCATCCAATCCGGTTACTTCTAAAGCAGCCTGTAAAGAAGAATAATCATCATTTTCGGCCACAAAATCAGTAATTGTGTTTGTTGGCATAATAACATCTCCTCCGTCGTCATCGTCACTACAGGAAAAGAGGCCAAAAGCCAGGAATGCCAGTAGGGCAAGTTTTGTAAATTTAATAGTTTTCATAGTTCTAATTTTTTGTTATAGCGTAAAAGTAAACGAGAAACCCATTATTAATTGTTTAATGTTTGTTAATTATTTTGAGACAATAGTTAAATGTTTAATCAATAGATTATTTAAACAAAATAGTAATTACTTTTTAGCAATTTTATACAATAATTAATCCCTGATTAAGCTTAATCCTATTACTTACTTAAAATTGTATATTTACAAAAAATAAAAACCTACGTTATGAAGAAACTTTTTTTAATGCTTTTTAGTATTGCCCTATTAACATCCTGCAGTGAAGATGATGATGCTAATGGAGAAGATCAAATTCTGGGTTTGTGGTATGCAGTCGAAATTAATAATTCGCCAATTGAAGGCCTTGATTTAAGCGAATGCAACCAGAACTCAAATATCACATTTAACTCAGATTTTTCAACCTATTCAGAATTCCACACCGTTGTAGAAGGGGAATGTGAAATAGAAGACACAACAGAAAGTACCTGGAGTAAAAGCAATGAAATATATACCTTTACTATTCCTTTTGAAGGTCTTGGTCAGGTAAACGGTACTGCGACTTTTGAGGGTGACACATTTATTTTTACCCCTATAGGTTCTCCAGACACCAGTATTGTTTTTGAAAGATAACTAAAAACTATATTTTCTAAAAAAGCTATCCAGAATTAAAATTTTGGATAGCTTTTTTATTTTATCCCTATTCCCTTCTCCTCCACCTTTCTCCTAAAATTTCGTAATTTTGCACTCCCTTTTCCGACTTTATGCGGAAAGGATTTCAATTATAGGTTTATGAAAAAGAAAGTAGTCGTAGGTTTATCGGGCGGAGTGGATTCCAGTGTTTCAGCGTATCTTTTGCAACAGCAGGGTTACGAGGTAATTGGGCTTTTTATGAAAAACTGGCACGACGATTCGGTAACTATTTCTGACGAATGCCCCTGGCTGGATGACAGTAATGACGCCATGATGGTAGCCGATAAACTTGGTATACCTTTCCAAACTGTAGATCTTAGCGAGCAGTATAAAGAGCGTATCGTTGATTATATGTTTAACGAATACGAACGTGGCCGTACGCCAAATCCCGATGTTCTTTGTAACCGTGAGATCAAGTTTGATGTTTTTATGAAAATCGCGCTTTCATTAGGGGCCGATTATGTAGCTACCGGTCACTATTGCCGAAAAGGAGAAATTCAGAAAAACGGGGAAACCATTTATCAATTACTTTCCGGAAAAGACAATAATAAAGACCAGTCTTATTTTCTTTGTCAGCTAACGCAAGAGCAGCTTTCAAAAACCTTATTTCCCATAGGCGAATTACAAAAATCTGAAGTAAGAAAAATTGCTTCAGAACAAAACCTGGTTACTGCCGATAAAAAGGATTCGCAAGGATTATGTTTTATAGGAAAAGTAAGATTACCAGATTTTCTTCAGCAAAAATTACAACCTAAAGAGGGAAAGATCATAGAAATTGAAGCCGAAAAAGACTTCTATTCTTATGAAACACCAGAATTCAGCAACAAAAAGGAAGAACTCGATTTTCTTACTAAAAAGTATGAATACGCTGCTGAAGACGGAAAGGTTGTAGGAAAACACCAGGGTGCTCATTATTTCACCAAAGGACAGCGAAAAGGTCTTGCTGTTGGTGGCACGCCAGAGCCGCTGTTTGTTATCGATACCGACGTGGTAGATAATGTAATTTATACCGGGCAGGGAAAAAACCACCCGGGAATTTATAGAAAAGGACTTTTTATCAATAAAGACGAAGTGCATTGGGTTAGAAAAGACCTTGCTATAAGTACTGATGATACTTTAAAAGTAAAAGCCAGGATTCGTTATCGCCAACCCTTACAAGATGCAACATTGCATCAAACCGAGGCTGGAATGTATGTGATTTTTGATGAACCTCAAGCCTCAATTACCGAAGGTCAATTTGTAGCCTGGTATGAGAGCGAAGAATTATTAGGTTCGGGGGTTATTTCTTAAATTCGAGGAAAATTTAAGCAATGCTCAACAATAAAATCACACAGCTTTTTAATATAAAATATCCAATTATCCAGGCCGGTATGGTTTGGGCTAGCGGCTGGAAACTTGCCAGCGCCGTTAGTAATGCCGGCGGATTAGGGATTATTGGCGCAGGTTCTATGTATCCTGAAATCCTTAAAGAACATATTGAAAAATGTAAAAATGCTACTAATAAGCCTTTTGCGGTAAACGTACCCCTACTCTATCCGGATATTGATAAGATTATGGAAATTATTATCCAGGAAAAAGTGGAAATTGTTTTTACTTCTGCTGGAAATCCTAAAACCTGGACCAAACATTTACAGGAACACGGAATTAAAGTGGTACACGTAGTTAGCGGAGTGAAATTCGCACTAAAGTCTCAGGAAGCCGGCGTAGATGCTGTAGTGGCTGAAGGTTTTGAAGCCGGAGGACATAATGGTAGAGATGAAACTACCACTTTTACTTTAATCCCAATGGTGAAAGAAAAAATTGATATTCCCTTAATTGCCGCAGGCGGAATTGCCACCGGGCGGGGAATGTTGGCAGCAATGGTTTTAGGTGCCGACGCGGTACAGGTAGGTAGCCGATTTGTTGCCACTCCTGAAGCTTCTTCACACCAGAATTTTAAAGAAATGGTGGTGAAAGCCCAGGAAGGTGATACTAAACTGACCCTTAAAGAACTTGCCCCCGTAAGATTACTGAAAAATAAATTCTTTGAGGATGTTCAGAAATTGTATGCTGAAAATCCTTCAAAAGAACAACTTATTGAACTTTTAGGTCGCGCCAGGGCAAAAAAAGGAATGTTTGAAGGCGATTTAGAAGAAGGAGAGCTGGAAATTGGCCAAATCTCAGGATTAATTCACGAGATAAAACCTGCTGTAGAAATTGTAAAAGAAATGATGGAAGAATTTGAAACTGCGAAGAAAGAAGTTTCAACATTTTAGCTGGAAAATTCACTTAATTTTTCTAATTCCTGCTTTATAAACACACGCCATTTAAACTCGGCTTCCTTATTAATACTGTGGTTGGTTTCTTTATCAAACCGATTTTGCAATTGCCGGCGCTGCTGTTCTATTTCAAAATAAATATCGTTTAATTCTTTTTTCATCTTTGGGCCGGGCTCGTAATTTTCCAGCGCTTTTCTAAGTTTCCTGGCGTGCAACTCGGTAATATCAAAATGTAATTGCTCGTGTGCTAGCAGATAATCTACCTCTTCAATTTCTTTCACCCAGGATCTATTCGGATAAAAATTACTGCCAACTTCATAATTAAGTTCTATTCCGCTGCTATTTTCGGTAGCATTCCAGGAGAAGGATAGGCCCGAATTGGTATTCGCTTTATATGGAAGATGCTTTTTAGGACTTGCTTTAAAATCGTTCCAGCTTAAAGATTCTTCTACATTCCAGCTTATTTTATCATTTTCCTGCGCAAAAACCGGAAGGGTAAAAATCAAAATTAGAAGGTAACAGTAGCCTTTCATAAATAATTAAAGCTAATAAGCTTTTCCATATCTGGATGGAGACTTTGTAGAACCGGGCAGGTCTTTGCAGTATGTTCCAGGATTTTCTTAGATTTTTCCGAATATTTTTCGGGAAAAGTTATTACAATTTCCACTTTAGAGATTCTCCTGGGATTTGCCTCCATGGTTTTAGTAACTTCAGCCATAGTGCCTTTTAAATTGAGTTTTAGATCTTCGGCTTTAATTCCCATAACGGTAAGCATACAACTCGCTAAAGCGGTGGCCACAGTGTCTGTAGGAGAAAACGCCTCGCCTTTACCGTGATTATCGGTTGGGGCATCGGTAATAATTTTAGCACCACTTTTAAGGTGTTCGGCTTCAGTCCTTAAACTCCCGGTATAAATTATTTTGCTGGTCATTGACAACTTTTAAATTAAGTTCCTCATCTAAACTCATAATATAAACGGCATCATTAAAGAAACCGCCATTGCGCTTTGAAGTATAATGAAATTTATTCTCATGGTATTCGGTAAAACCGGTATACTTTTCAAAAGAATCGTAAAGATCTTCAGCAGAAGCTAATCTCAACAACACATCCATAGTAAGATCGTAACCTCTAATTACATATTGATTTGGAATCATATCAAATTCCTCTTTATAAGCTTCTATAAATTCTTCCGAAGATGTAGTGTCAAATTCTTTGTCTACCGAAGGATAATGGAAGTTAAGTCGGCCTAAATGCTCATTATCTACATTATCATCTTCGTAACCACTATTCTTCTCTGTAGTAAATAATTTAATTTGGTGATTTCTTGCCAAACGGTTTAATGCTGAAGTTGCACTACTCAACAAACCAACATTAGAAGACTCAAGAATTACCCAGTTTTCCTGGGTCTCTGAAAGTTGAGCCTGAATTTTTTCTGCACTTAAATAATTCGCTGAAGGAAGAATTACTCTTGAATTTGGTAAAACTTGAGTCAGTTCATTCTTTACCTGGTTTTTAGCTCCATCGGCAATAATAACTATATTTTTGCCACCCGAATTTTTCTGCAGGTAATCGAACATCGCATTTTTCAGAATTTCGTCGGTTGGACGGGACTGAAAAAGATTTGGGTAAGATCTCATCTCGCGGTTGGACAACGGACTTATTACCGGAACATTATACTGCGTTAATTTAGAAGCCGTAGCCTCTATGGTATTTTGTAACAATGGTCCAATTACAGCATCTACATTACTAAAATTATTGCTATTAATAATATTAGTAACCTCCTGCACACTTCTACGAGTATCAAAAGTTTTAAGTTGGGTAGAAATTCCAAGGCTTTTCGCCTCTTCCACCGCCATAAGTACACCACTATAAAAATCCAGGGAAATACGCAAAACCCGATCTTCTAAAATCGCGTCTTTATAATTAGCAATAGAATCCTGGTCTATTTGATTCAAATTATAGGGCAAAAAGACTACCAATTGTTTTGTGTCAAAATTGCTTAGCTTATTAGTTAAATCTAACCTTTCACCTGCATCTGTACCTTCGGTATCACTGGCTAATTCTTCGGTTTCGCCTTCCTCAAGATTTCCTTCTCCTGCACCGGTATTAGGAACTTTTAAAACCATTCCTATTTTCAAACCATCTTCTAAAGCCGGGTTCAAAGAAATTAGCGAATCCTGCGGAACATCAAACTTTCTTGAAAGGCCGAATAAAGTTTCTTTAGGTTTAACCTCGTAAAATTCAAAAACCTCATCGGTTAGAATTACCGGTTCGTTTAAAACATCGGTACCCACACGAATCATTACACCGGGTTGTAATACATCTACTTTTGGATTTAATTCCTCAAGTTCTTTTACCGTAAGGCCATATTTACGGGCAATCCCATATTTGGTTTCTTTAGGTAAAACAACGTGCTCACGGGTTTCAGAAATTTGTGGCTTATTGGCAGCCGGAATATCTAAATCTTTTGAAGAAGCTATTTCAGTATTTGTAGTGCCTTTTTTTCGCTGCGGAATTAAAATCTCTTCACCACGCTGCAATTCTTCAGAATAAAGGTGTTTATTAAACCTTTTAATCTCATCAATTTCAACATTATAATCCTTTGAAAGTCTATATAAAGTTTCTTTTCGCTTTACCGTATGGGTAATAAACTGAATATCTTCAGTTTCAGCTGAAACTTCTTTCTCCTGCTGACTTAATGGGATCACTAATTTTGAAGATACCTCTAGATTGCCTTTAGCATCGGGATTGTATTTATAGATCGCTTCTTCTGAAATATTGTAGGCTTTAGCGATGCTGTAAACGGTTTCCCCGGCTTCTACCGTATGGTATTTAAATTCCTGGGCGGATGCCGAAAGAGTAGACAGCTGAAATAAAAAACAAACTATTAAAAGGTACTTCATATTTATTGGTTTAATCTCTCAAAGAGAGTTTAATTAAGCTCAAATTTTATTCCCATTCTATAGTAGCCGGTGGTTTTGAGCTTATATCATACACTACTCTATTAACGCCTTTAACCCGATTTATTATAGTATTCGAGGTTTTTTGCAGAAATTCGTAAGGTAAATTCACCCAGTCTGCCGTCATTCCATCGGTAGATTCTACGGCCCTTAAAGCTACTACTTTCTCATAAGTACGCTCATCTCCCATAACTCCTACAGAGCTTACCGGTAGCAATATAGCGCCGGCCTGCCATACTTTATCATACAACATCCAATCTCTTAATCCCTGGATAAAAATATGATCAACTTCCTGCAAAATACGAACTTTTTCAGCAGTAATATCTCCCAGAATCCTAATAGCAAGTCCCGGTCCCGGAAACGGGTGTCTTCCCAGTAATTCCTTATTAATTCCCATTTCGGCACCTACTCTCCGTACTTCATCTTTAAAAAGCATTTTTAAAGGCTCTACCACCTTTAGCTTCATAAAATCTGGTAATCCCCCAACATTATGATGTGACTTTATGGTTGCTGAAGGACCGCCATTTACCGAAACCGATTCAATAACATCTGGATAAATAGTTCCCTGAGCTAAGTAAGTAACATCTTTAATTTGGTGCGCTTCATCATCAAAAACTTCAATAAACGCATTTCCAATAGCTTTTCGTTTTTCTTCGGGATCACTTACTCCTGCAAGGGCATCCAGAAATCGTGCCGAAGCATCAACTCCCTTCACATTTAGCCCCATATCTTTATACTGGTCTAAAACGCTTTCAAATTCTCCTTTACGAAGCAAACCGTTATTTACAAAGATGCAATACAGGTTTTTCCCGATGGCTTTATGCAATAAAACCGCAGCAACACTAGAATCTACGCCACCGCTTAAACCTAAGACTACTTTATCGTCTCCTATTTTTTCTTTTAATTCTGAAACCGTTAGATCAACGAATTTACCCGGAGTCCAGGTTTGCGCTACATCGGCAATTTTCACTAAAAAGTTTTCCAGCAATTGTTTCCCATCGGTAGAATGATAAACTTCGGGATGGAATTGTATTCCAAAAGTTTGTTCGCCTTCAATTCGGTAAGCTGCATTCAAAACATCTGTAGTACTGGCAATTCTCACGCTGTTCGCCGGCAATTCTTTTATGGTATCACTATGGCTCATCCAAACCTGGGAGTTTTCCATAATCCCGTCAAACAAGGTTTCGCCATCTCTTATTACCGAAAGATTTGCTCTACCATATTCCCTGGTTTCTGAAGCTTCTACTTTTCCGCCGTGGAAATGAGCAAAATACTGCGCTCCATAACATACTGCCAGGATTGGTAATTTTCCACGAATCTTAGAGAGATCTGGATGCGGAGCATCTTCTCCCCGTACAGAAAACGGACTCCCCGAAAGGATTACCGCTTTAAAGCTTGAAATATCGTCTGGAATTTTGTTGAATGGAACAATTTCGCAGTAAATATTGAGTTCTCTTACACGCCTTGCAATCAGTTGCGTGTACTGCGAGCCGAAGTCTAAAATGAGTACGTTTTTTTGCATAGGCAAAAGTAAGAATTTGAGCCAAAAATAAAATAACCATTGGGTTTATTTTCTATCTTTATTCTGAACAAATTTTTATTAAAAAAATGAAATACATAAGTGCTATAATTTTTGCCATTGCCATTGTGCTTGCCGCTTGGTTCCTGGGTGAATCCTATGTAAGTCGTGCAAATCCGGACGGCGTAATCTCGGTAACCGGCTCAGGAAGTGAAAATTTTACTTCAGATCTAATTGTATGGGAAGGCAGTTTTAGCCGAATGAGCGCAAACCTGGAACAAGCTTACAATGAATTAAACCGGGATAAAGAAACGGTTAGAACTTATCTTATAGATAAGGGAATAAACGAAGAAAATATCGTGTTCAACTCGGTGCAAACTTCAGAGCAGCGGGAAAATCAATACCAGAATGGAAATTATGTAGGTAGCATCTTCCAGGGTTATCAACTTACCCAAAATGTAAAAATTGAATCTAATGATGTAGAATTGGTGGAAGGAGTTGCGCGCGAGATTACAGAATTATTAAATAAAGGAGTTCAATTTAACTCTACACCTCCAAGATATTATTACACTAAAATAGCCGATTTAAAAATTGAAATGATTTCAAAGGCGACTGAAGATGCCCGATTAAGAGCGGAGAAAATTGCAGAAAATAGCGGTGGAAGTTTAGGTGAACTAAAAAATGCCAATATGGGCGTTTTCCAGATCACCGGTCAAAACAGTGGAGAAGATTACAGCTGGAGCGGCACCTACAATACCGCAGATAAAAAGAAAACCGCATCTATTACAATGCGGTTAGATTATGAGATTGATTAAAGTAAGATTTTAAAACAATTGTCATCCTGAATTCATTTCAGAGCCTGCTCCGAAATTTATTCGGAGATCTAATATTTTATCGAATAATAACACATATTAGAAGCTGAAACAAGTTCAGCTTGACGGTTATAGAACTATTTCTAATCCATAGTATCCAAAATCATATCAATATCTTCCTCAGTAGTATCAGGATTAATAAAACAAAAACGAACTACGGTTTCTTTTTTCCAGGTAGTTGGAGTTACTAACGCCAGACCTTCCCGATGATTTTTATACGTCCAGTCTTTATATTCTTCAGGGCTCCATCCTTTTCTTCGGAATAAAACTACCGATAAACTCGGCGGTCTTACCAACTCCAGGTTATCACGCTCTTCAATTTTTTTAGCTGCTTTTTTAGCAAGTTCAATTCCTGTTTCGATGGCCTGTCGGTATTTATTAGTACCATGCATCGCTAAAGAAAACCAAAGCGGCATTCCTCTAACCCTTCTTGTTAACTGAATTTGATAATCGGCCGGATTGAAACCCTGGGCTCCTTCATCTTTAAAAATTTCCAGGTAAGCACCTTTCTGAGAATGCGCATTTTTCGCCAATTCCAGGTCTTTATATATAACCGCTCCACAATCGTAAGGAGAAAACAACCATTTATGCGGATCAATCGTAATACTGTCGGCTCGCTCCACTCCATTAAATAGATGCCTAACCGAAGGAGCGGCTAAAGCGCCGCCACCGTATGCGCAATCTACGTGAAACCACACATTTTCTTTTTCACAAACATCGGCAATGGTATCTAATTGATCTATAATACCTGCGTTTGTGGTACCACCCGTAGCGACTACTGCAAAAAGACGATTTCGGTCTTTTTCTTCCAATTCATTAATTGCATTCTGTAGTTCACGGCCAGTAAGATTTTCTTCTTCACAATCTATCATAACCACATCGGCATCAATCACCTTTGCCATCGCCTGTATAGAACTATGCGCGCCGTGAGAAGTAAGCATCAACGCTTTTTTCCCTACGTTCTGGCTATCGCGGTCACGCCAGGCTTCTCTTGCCGCCACCATAGCCGAAAGATTTGCCGCCGTACCACCGCTGGTAAAAACTCCAAAAGCACCTTCGGGTAATCCTGTAAGTGAAACCAGCCATTTCATCGCCTGGTTTTCACAAAAAATTCCGCCGGCACCTTCCATCCAGTAAGCACCGTGAATGCTGGAAGCCGAAGTCACTAAATCGAACATAATTGCCGCCCGGGTTGGTGCAGCGGGAACAAAGGCCAAATGCCGTGGATGATCTATTGGCACCGTAGCTTTCACCAAAACGTCACGAAAAAGCTGGAAAGCATTCTCTCCGCCAATCCCTTCCGGAGTTACGGTTTCACCAACAATTCTAAATAATTCTTCTTCTTTTTTTGGGGCTCCCATTTCGGGAGTAATGTTAGAGATACGGTCTATGGTATATTTCATAACGTCCAGCGTCATTTCTACCAGGTTCATATCTATAGTGTGCATTTTATTCTTTTCCAAAAGTCAAAATTTTAAATTCCGCCTGCAGCGGGTCTAATTCTTTTAATAATACTGAAATCAATTCGGGGCCGTATTCTGCATAAATTTCCGAAAAATTGGTTTGGCGTTCCTGTAAACCATTATTAGGAAAGAGCTCATTTTGAAGCTCTGCAATTCTACTTACCTCATCTTCCAGTTTTCGTTTTTGTGCTTTTAAAAGACGTTTTTCGAGATTATCAAGGCCTTTTAATTGTTTTACTTCCTGGGCTTTTACCGCGCCAAGAAAAGATTTATCGGTTTTTTCTGCCAGCTCATACATTTGCTGAAATTGCTCCACCAAATGTTCTTTCTGTTTGGAGAAATCGATATCTATATTTGAAATTTGCCGCACTTTCCTGTTGATGAGTTCGTGCTGTTTCAGAAACAATTCTTTATTCGAAATATTTAATTTTCGTCTTTTCTCATCAAGTTTTTCAGACTGAATCATAGCCGAATTCCGAAGCAATAAAACAGGAAAAACAATATTTTCAGCTGCAAAATATTCTTTTAATTCTAACCAGTACGCGATCTCTCCACCACCACCTATATAACAAAGATTGGGTAAAATTACTTCCTGATATAAAGGACGAAGCATCACATTTGGACTAAAGCGTTCGGGAAAATGCTGTAATTCTTCCAAAATTTCAGCTTTGGTAAATTTAATTTCTGTTTCGTGTACGAAATATTCACCCTGGCGTTCTATAATGCGTTCCCGCAAACCATTATGCAGATAGAACAAATTAATCTCCCGCGGATTCACCTGAACATTATAGCCTAGATCATTTAGTTTCTCAGCAGTTTTCGTGGTGGTTTTATGCGAGATTTGTTCTAAAAGTTCATTTTTGGCGTAAGGAATAAAAAGTTCTTTCAAAGATTTTTGCTGCGCATCTATTATCACCAAACCTTCTTCTTTAAAAAGTTCATTGGCGAGATATAAAGTTGCCTCGGCAAGATTATCGTGCTGCAGGTATGCTTTTTTGAATAATTCCTTTAAATAATCGGCATCTTTACCTCCACCAATTTCAGCTGAAAAAAGCTTAAAAACATCTTTAAGACCATCAGTAGATAAATTTCCTACGGCATCATTCTCGGCATTTTGAGGTGCATTGGCCCACTGAAACTTTTTTCCGTTTAAATTAAAGAAATTGATCTCCTCAAAATCGTGATCTTCGGTCGCCATCCAGTAAATGGGCACAAAATTATTTTCAGGATATTCTTCCTTTAATTTTCGGGTAAGATTGATTGTGGAAACAATTTTATATAAAAAGTAAAGCGGTCCTGTGAACAAATTAAGCTGATGCCCGGTCACTACCGTAAAGGTTTTTTGGTTTTCCAGGGCATCGATATTTCTTTGTGTAGCCTCTGAAATCTCCAGCCCGGAATATTGTTCCTTTAAAGCTTTTACAAGGATTTCTCGATTTTTTATCGGAAAAGAAGACTTTTCTTCTATTTGCGCTTTAAAATTTTCCAGGTTCGGAAAGCGATTATAAAAAGTTTTTAATTTCTCTTTTTCAGCGAGATAATCTAAAATAAGCTCGGTAAAATAATTGGTTTCTTTGTACGGAATACACTCGGTTGGCATTAGCAATTTTTTGGATGGTAAAGATACCGAAGTTAAGAATTTTATTCGCTAATTTTTAGTTAATTTGGCGCTAGATACTGTTTTTACTCGATTATCGGTGGTTTATAATCAAACTTCAAGCTGAACTTGTTTCAGCTTCCAAAGTAAATCGAATTACTATCAACTTTATATCCTGAAACGAGTTCAGGATGACGATAAAATGACTTTTTGAATAACAAGGAACTTATTAAGCTTAAATTCAACATTTAAAATCAATAAATGAAATCAACTTTACTCGCTGTCGTCTTTCTCTTTTTAGGTTTACAAATCAATGCACAATTACAAAGTCCGGAAGAATTCCTGGGCTACGAGATTGGGGAGCAATTCTCCCGTCACGCCGATGTAGTGAATTATTTTGAACAGGTAGCTGAGAATTCTCCGCTGGTTGAATATCATACTTACGGAAAAACCAACGAAAGGCGCCCACTTACCTATGCGGTGATTTCTTCGGAAAAAAATTTGCAGAACCTGGAAGAAATTAGAAACAATCATCTTGGAAACACCGGAATTTCTGAAACTGATGGAGAAGCCGATAAAGCCATTCTTTGGTTAAGCTATAATGTGCACGGCAATGAAGCTTCCAGTACCGAAGCTGCGATGAAAACTTTATATGCCCTGATCACCGAAAAACAGGATTGGCTGGAAAATACCGTGGTAATTATAGACCCCAATGTAAATCCTGATGGGCGCGATAGGTACGTAAACTGGTACAACCAGGTAAAAGCAGAGCCCTACAGTCCATTGCAAGCAGCAGCGGAACATCACGAACCCTGGCCGGGCGGAAGACCAAATCATTATTTATTTGATCTTAACCGCGACTGGGCCTGGGCCACGCAGGTGGAAACCCAGCAACGACTTAAAATCTATAACCAGTGGATGCCACATATTCACGTAGATTTTCACGAGCAGGGCATCAATGAACCTTATTATTTTGCACCCGCGGCAGAACCTTTTCACGAAATTATCACCCCTTTCCAAAGGGAGTTTCAAACCGAAATAGGGAAAAACCACGCCGAATATTTTGATGAAGAAGGCTGGTTGTTTTTTACCAAAGAACGTTTTGATTTGCTATACCCAAGTTATGGAGACACTTACCCAACTTATATGGGCGCCATTGGAATGACCTACGAACAGGCGGGTCACGGTCGTGCCGGATTGGGAATTAATACCGATGAAGGTTACGAACTCACTTTAAAAGATCGGGTAGCGCATCATCACACCACCGGACTTTCAACTATTGAAGTTGCTACTAAAAATATTAATGCTTTAAATTCTGAATTTAAAAAGTATTTTGATAATGCAAATCTGGAATACAAATCTTACGCGGTAAAGGGAAATCCCGATAAAATTGCTTTACTAAAAGAATTGCTGGATAAGCACGAAATTAAGTATCAAAATGCAGCAACTGGAAGAATAAAAGGCTTTAATTATTCCGAAGGTAAAAGAGGAAATTTGAATGCTGACGAAAACACTTTGGTGATCAATACAAACCAACCAAAAGGTAAAATGGTAAACGTACTTTTTGAACCTTCCACTACCCTAAGCGATTCTCTAACCTATGATATTACTGCCTGGAGTTTGCCTTATGCTTACGGTTTGGAAGCAGTAGCGAGCCCACGCGAAGTTTCTTCAGAAGCAAATTCTACAAATGCTGAAATTTCCAATACGGCAAATCCTTCGGGAGCCGGTTATGTTTCAAAATGGAATGCCATCCAGGATGCCCAATTTTTAGCTGGATTGCTAAAGGAAAATATTAAGGTGCGTTTTAGTGAAATTCCGTTTAAAAGCGAAGGAAAAGATTATGATCGTGGTAGCTTGATCATCACAAAAAGCGACAACAGAACTAACGAAGATTTTGATGAAACTGTAGTTGAAGTCGCAAATAAACATCAAAGAGAACTTGTAGCGGCAAGCACAAGTTTCGCTGGTAGCGGACCCGATTTTGGTTCACCTGAAGTAAAACTAATTAATTCACCAAAAGTTGCGGTTTTAAAAGGCGAAGGCACTTTTTCTTTAAATTACGGAGAAATATGGCACTTTTTTGAGCAAGACCTCAACTACCCGCTAACTTCAATAAACACCGATTATTTTAAAAATATTGACCTGGCTCAATTTGATGTTCTGATAATGCCAGAAGGCAATTACGCTGATATTTTAGATGAGGATACTTTAAAACAAGTAAAAGACTGGGTTAGCAATGGCGGTAAACTTATTGCCATTGGTCGTGCTGTAGGCACTTTTGCAGGAAAAGATGGCTTTAATCTTAAAGAGAACAAATCTGAAACCAAAGATTCTACGGCTACAGGGAATTTAATTCCGTATGCACAAAGAGAGCGGGAAAGCGCACAAAATATGATCACGGGAAGCATTGTAAAAAACAAATTGGACAATACCCACCCAATGGCTTTTGGCTACGGCGATACGTATTTGAGTTTAAAATTAAGTAGCGATAGCTACAAACTCCTGGATAAAGGCTTTAATGTTTCCTACATTCAACAACCGGAAATAGTTGCAGGTTTTGCAGGAAGTTCAGCGGTAAAAGATCTTGAAAATTCGCTGATTTTTGGGGAAGAAAGAATGGGAAGCGGAAGTGTTATTTATATGGTAGATAATCCCTTATTCCGGGCATTCTGGGAGAACGGGAAATTGTTCTTCGCAAATTCAGTTTTTTTGGTAAATAATAATAAATTCAGACTTTAAAAGATTAGAATTCTTTTGCCACGAATGCACGAATAATTTTATTGAATTATCCTGCGAGGTTTCTTTTAACCTCGTAGGTATTTTTCTTAACGAAACTCTTACTCTTACCACAAATTCACTAATTTATTCTATACTCATTTGGGGGTTTTTAAGCTTAAAATTTAAAGTAAACAACAAACGCTAAACAGGTCTCGCAATAACAAAACTTAATATTCGTGTATTCGTGGCTTTTTATTAGGACTCCAATGATTTAATTCTGAAACAATCGAAATAAACACTAATTTTGGTTTGCTAAAATTGAACTTAATGAAATTCAGAATTATACTTTTATTGCTTTGCAGCTTTGCAATTTCTCAAAATATCCAATCCCAGGAACCAACCGATTTTAATGTAGATTTTGAAACTTTTACTCTGGAAAATGGCTTAAATGTTATTTTTCATATCGATAAATCAGATCCCGTTGTAGCGGTAGCATTAACTGCACACGTAGGTTCTGCCCGGGAAAAAGAAGGCCGAACAGGTTTTGCCCATCTTTTTGAACATCTTTTATTTTTAGAATCAGAAAATCTTGGGAAAGGCGGACTTGATAAACTGAGTGCTCGCATTGGAGGCTCTGGTGCCAATGGTTCTACCAGCCGGGATCGTACCAATTATTTTCAAACCGTACCAAAAGACGCTTTGGAAAAGATGATCTGGGCTGAAGCCGATAAACTCGGGTATTTTATCAACACAGTTACAGAACCCGTGCTTGCCAAAGAAAAACAGGTAGTAAAAAACGAAAAAAGACAGGGTGTGGATAACCGCCCTTATGGCCATACTATGTATGTGATAGATAAAAATTTATATCCCGAAGATCATCCATATAACTGGCAGGTAATTGGCTCGCTAGAAGATCTTCAAAATGCTACGCTTCAGGATGTAAAGGAGTTTTATAACAACTGGTATGTACCAAACAATGTAACATTAAGTATTGCTGGCGATTTTGATAAAGAGCAGGCCAAAGAATGGATTCATAAATATTTTGATGGAATACCGCGTGGTCCCAAAATTGAACGAGAAGAAAAGCAATTGGTAGCACTTTCCGAAACCAAAAAACTCTATTACGAAGATAATTTTGCGCGGCTTCCGCAACTAACTATCGCCTGGCCGGCCGTATATTCCTACCACGAAGACACCTATGCTTTAGAAGTGCTGGCAAAATATTTAAGCGAGGGAAAAAACGCGCCGTTGTATCAAAACCTGGTATCAGAAAAAGAACATACAGATCGGGTTAGAATGTATAATTACACTTCAGAATTAGCGGGACAACTAATGCTGCAGGTTACCGCTTATAATGAAGTTGATTTAGATTCCGTAGAAAGCGCGGTTTTTGAAACCTTTAAAAATTTTGAAGCCGAAGGTATTCCCGAAAGAGATCTAAAACGAATTAAAGCACAACAGGAAACCGACTTCTATAATAGCCTGGCCAGTGTTTTAGGCAAAGGGTTTCAGCTGGCACAATACCAGATTTTTGCTAACGATCCGAATTATATTAATAAAGATGTAGAAAAAATACTTGCGGTTACGCCGGAAGATGTAAAACGTGTTTATGAAAAATATATAAAAGGAAAACATTTTGTCGCTACAAGTTTTGTTCCGCAAGGGCAGGTGGCACTTGCTTTAGAAAATTCTGAAGAAGCTGGAGTTATAGAAGAAAAAATAGTTAAAAATGCTGAAGAAGAAGTGAATGCATCTGCAGACGCCTCTTACCAAAAAACTCCTTCCAGTTTTGACCGAAGTGTAGAACCTCCATATAGCAGCGCACCTGAATTGACAGTTCCAGAAATTTGGGAAAATATACTTCCTTCCGGGCTTAAAGTTTACGGAATCACTAATAATGAAGTTCCACTGGTAAAATTTAGTTTGGAGATGCAAGGCGGATTATTATTGGAAAGCCCTAATAAAGTAGGCGTTTCTAATCTTTTGGCTAATCTAATGACCAAAGGAACTAAAAATAAGACTCCCGAAGAACTGGAAGAAGCCATTCAATTATTAGGAGCCGATATTAATGTAACTGCGGAAGATGAAAAAATTGTTTTAAGTGGCAGCACCCTCGCAAAAAATTATGCTAAAACCATAGATTTGGTTCAGGAAATATTATTGGAACCTCGCTGGGATTCTACCGAATTCAAACTGGTAAAACAGCAGGCACTTAGTAGAATTCAGCAACAAAAAGCCGATCCAAATAGTATTGCTAATAATGAATTTAGGAAGCTAATTTATGGCGAAAATCATATTTTAGGACATAATAATTTAGGTACAGAATCTTCGGTAAATAATATCACCCTGGAAGATCTTAAAGATTATTATTCAGCAAACCTTAGTCCTAAACGCAGTGTTTTTCACGTAGTGGGCGCAATAGAAAAAGAAGATGCGGTAAAAGGTATTCGGGCGCTTTCGGTAGCCTGGCCACCAAAATCGGTTAAAATGCCAGAAGTTGCTCAGCCTGAACTCCCACAGGAATCTCAAATTTATTTTTACGATGTTCCCGGTGCCAAGCAATCGGTTTTACGCTTTGGTGCTCCTGCCCTGGCCGCTACCGATGATGATTTTTATGCCGCCGAAGTAATGAATTATCGTTTAGGCGGCGGCGGATTTGCCTCGCAGCTCACCCAGGAATTACGGGAAAGCAAAGGCTACACCTACGGAATTCGCTCTGGATTTAATGCAGGAAAAAATAAAGGTCTATTTCTAATTTCCAGCGGTGTTCGTAGTAATATTACTTTTGATGCCGTAAAACTAATCAAAGAAATTATAGAAAATTACCCGCATAATTTTGACGGGGAAGATATGGAAGTCACCCGCGGATTTATGATTAAAAGCAACGCCAGGAAGTTTGAGACTTTAAATTCAAAACTGGATATGCTTAGTGAAATTAGCACTTTTGGCCGTGAGTATAATTACATTAAGCAGCGGGAGAAAATGGTAAATGAGCTTACCGTTTTAGATATAAGAGAATTGGCTGAAAAATATATAGATCCTGAAAAAATGTACTTTTTAATCGTGGGAGATGCCGCAACACAGATGGAAAAACTGGAAGAGCTTGGCTTAGGAAAACCAGTTTTATTAAACGAAATTAACGAATAATGATATTACCTGCAATTTTACTTGTTTTAGGACTGATAGTCCTAATTTTTGGAGCCAACTATATGGTTGAAGGTGCTTCTGCCCTGGCCAAAAAATTTAATATTTCTAACCTTGCTATTGGTTTAACCATTGTAGCTTTTGGAACTTCTGCACCAGAGTTGGTGGTGAACACCTTTGCCGCGGCCGATGGGTATTCAGATATCGTTTTTGGAAATGTGATAGGTAGTAATAATTTCAACCTGTTTATTATCCTGGGGATTACAGGACTTATCACTCCGCTGGCAGTGCAATCCAGTACTGCGTGGAAGGAAATTCCTATTTCACTTATAGCGGTAGTAATTCTTTTTATGATGGTAAACGATCAGGTTATTTCTCCCGACCACCCCAGTATACTAAGTACTTTAGACGGGTTTATTTTACTATTTTGTTTCTTGGCATTTCTATTTTATGTATATAAACAACTCAAAAATGACGATGTGGTAGAAGAAGATAACATCAAACTTCTGTCTCCCTTAAAAACTACCATTTTTATTATTGGGGGCCTCGCGGGTCTGGTTTTAGGTGGCCAACTGGTAGTTAATAATGCAATAGAAATTGCCGAAAGTATGGGAATTAGTCAAAAAATTATTGGTCTTACTGTCGTGGCTGCGGGAACTTCCCTGCCAGAGCTGGCCACGTCTGTGGTAGCCGCGGCCAAAAAGAATGCCGACATTGCTGTGGGTAATATTATTGGTTCTAACATCTTTAATATTTTCCTTATTCTATCTGCAGCATCAATTATAAATCCAATTAATTTCAATTTAAATTTCAACCAGGACCTTTATATCCTGGCCGGCGGAACATTATTTCTACTTTTAGCTATGTTTACCGGTAAGAGAAGAAGACTGGATCGCTGGGAAGCTTTAATTCTATTAGTGGCCTACCTTGCTTATACTACTTATTTAGTAATGCAGGAATTATAAATAAAGACTGGACTTATTTTATTAACTGAGGTTTAAATCCTAATATAACAATCTGAAAATCCTTTATTTTTTATGAATTTCTTTTCATTTGCCAGAGATTAATTCTATTAATTTTGACTTATGAAAAAGATATTTTTACTCCCAGCAATAGTATTATTACTTAGTTGCACTAACGAAGCGGAAAAGGAAAAAACAAAATTGCGAATAGATAATCTTGAAGCCGATCTTAACGATTTAAAGATTGAAAATGATTCGCTGGAAAAAGAATTAAGATTATTGAAAAGTCGGAATCCTATAGTTTTTACTGAAGACTTTGATACGATGCAAAACCCTGAAACTTTTATTGTAACCTCTTTAGAACGAAATGCTCAACTTATTCCTAAAGAATCTGTTTTAGGCGGAACGATGCGTTTTATAGATACTGAAATTTTGAATCAGCGTTTTATTTGGGCCGCTTACGAAGATGGGCATATAGCCGGAGAAGCTATTTTTCAATATAAATTAAATAAAGCTGATAGTATTGATTTTAAACTGGTTTCAAAAATTAGAGATTAGGCCATAATCTGCTTCCCAAATTTTTCCCGCAGTAAATCTAAGTCCTCTTCTAAAAATCCTTTTAATTCAACCATATCTCCTTTAGCTTTTGGAGCTTTAATAATCAAGTGGTAATTGCTTACGTGAATATTTAATTCCGGGCCAAATTTATAAGTTTTAGGTTTTTGATGTAACCTCGCTAGAATCAATTTTTCATCGTCCCAGGCAATATATTCTGTATTTCTATCTTTTTGTTTATACGCAAGCCAGGAATACAGTAAACCGGAAACTAAATACAGGGAAGATATTAAAATCGCTACACTTCCCTCAACAAAAATATAGTTTGCCAGGCCCAAAAGAAGCCAGAAAACCGCGAGAATAAAGTATAGATTCTTCTTAAAAAAGCTGGTATGTTTTACTATTTTTTGCATCAGGCAGTCGCTAAAGTTTGCGCGGGAATCAATTCGGTTTTTAGTTTTTCAATATCGGTTTCGGTATAAGCTTTAAGCTCCACCATAGTACCATCAACCGGTCCCGATTTAATAGTTAGATTAGTTGATGAAACATTAATTCCGTCAATATTCTCCCATTTATAAGATCGTGTGCTTTGCTGCCACTCACTAATCTCTATTTTTTCATCATCCCAGCTTATAAATTCTAATGCCAGATCTCTTTTCAAATATCCTACAACGGCATAAATGAGTCCGATAAGCGTGTAACCATAAGCCATAACGTCCATGACCTGAAAAATAATAATTAAAACTCCCATTAATCCCCAAATTCCTCCCATAATGAAGAAATAGTTTCTTCGGAAAAAAGTGACTTTTTTAGAAATTTGTGGCATAAGTTTTAGAATATTACAGGAAAGATAATAATTATTTTAAAAATTTAAACTGAATAAAATAATGATGACTTTCAAATCCATAACAAAAACAAAAGCTGAATTTTCCATGATATAATCTTTGTCATTCTGAGGTACTAAGCAATCTGTAGACCATTAATAGAATTTGACAGATTACTTCACTCCGTTCGTAATGATGATTAATTTTATAAAAAATGACCTATTTACGTTTTATTCTTATCAAACTAGAAATATGATAAACTGAACGAAATTCAATATCTTAAAAGAATGAAACAAGCTTTACGCTACTTCTTCAAATTCCTTTTGATCCTTTTATCTCCCGTTATAGTTTATCAGGTGATGGCATTAATTGGTTCGTTAATTCCCGTAAATTCTAAATTTGAAACTAAAAACGCAAATATTGATATCTACCTCTATAAACAGGATATGCATACCGATATTTTGCTTCCGGTACATTCTAAAATCATCAATTGGGATAGCATATTTAGACCTAAGCACACCCTATCAAATCCGCAGAATTCTGAATTTATAGGGTTTGGTTGGGGTGATCTTAATTTTTACCGAAATACCCCGCAGTGGGAAGATATAAAACTCAATGTTGCTTTTAAAGCGCTTTTTCTAAGATCACAAAGTGCATTACACACGCAATTTTATCAAAAAGTACCAGTTTCAGAAAACCTGGTTAAAATTTCAGTTTCAAAAGATCAATATAAAAAGCTAACTGACTATATTTTAGAAACTGTAAACGCTGAAAATAAGGGAGAAATTCAACCTGTTTCAGGTTTACACTATTATCAGGATGATGCGTTCTATTTAGCTGAAACTTCTTTCCACCTTTTTAAAACCTGTAATACCTGGACGAATTCTGCATTAAAAGCCTCCGGACTTAAAGCCTGTTTATGGACGCCATTTCCGCAGGGAATTTTCTATCAGTATAATTAAAACAGAGAGCCAAAAGGAGGGGAATTTCTACTTTAAAAGCTATTAAGTTTAAAATCAATCTTATATAATTTTGTAACTTTTTATTTCTATTTAAAATTATATAAGGTTTGAAGAATTCAGCTTCCAAATATTCTTCTTTTATTCTTTCGGGGGTAATATTACTTTTATTACTAACAGCTTACTTTACACTCCCAGGTTTCAAAGACTTTGTAGATACCACTGTAAGGGTTTTAACCAACGGTAATACAGAAATAACCCGGGCATATTTCAAGGATTTTGGCGTTTGGGGGCCGGTAGCTATTATTCTGTTTATTATTCTTCAAATGTTCTTAATTATTTTTCCTTCCTGGATTCCCATAATCGTGGCGGTTATGGCTTACGGTGTTTGGTGGGGAAGCCTTATTTCATTAACGGGTGTGGTACTTGCTTCCTATATTGGATATTTTATTGGCGAAAAATTAAAAGGTGTATTTCTTACTAAAATATTTGGGGAGGATAATTTGAAGAAAATGGATTTCTGGATTGGAAATTATGGATTTGGATCGGTAATTCTATTCAGGATTTCCCCCTTTTTATCTAACGATTCTATCAGTTTTATCGCGGGTATGCTGGGAATGGATTTAAAAAAGTTTATTTATGCCACCCTCTGCGGAATGGTGCCTTTAACTATAGCCATCGCTTATTTTGCTGAAGACCCTTCTAAATTAAAAGACGGGCTCTACTGGATAGGTGGAATAGGATTGGTTGCCTATCTTATTTATATATTACTGGATTATAAAAAAAGGAAGAGGAACAGCAACTCCAAATCCTGAAATTCTTATCAATAACTTCTCCTCTTAATCTGAAGGATTTTATACTTTTTTTATAATCTCCCAAAATCCTGTTTTCTGCATAAATGCTTATCTTAAGACTATTAACCTAATATGCTAAGTTTGTCTTCAGATAAAATTCAAAAGCCTGAAATTGAAAAATTTTATCACCGGCTGGAAAATTCTGCCGATTTAGATCCTTTACTGGAAAAAATAGGAGATGCAAAATATGTACTTCTGGGGGAAGCCAGTCATGGAACCCACGAATATTATACCTGGAGAGCACAAATATCAAAACGTCTTATAAAAGAAAAAGGATTCTCTTTTATAGCGGTTGAAGGAGACTGGCCAGATTGTTATAAGATCAATAAATGGATTAAATCTTATAAGAATTCAGGAGAAAATATTCAGGAGGTATTAAAAGAATTCAATCGCTGGCCTACCTGGATGTGGGCAAATTGGGAAATTGCCGCTTTTGCAACCTGGTTAAAAGATTTTAATTTGAAGAGAAAGCAGGAAGAAAAAATTGGATTTTATGGTCTTGATGTCTATAGCCTCTGGGAATCTATGAATTCTATAGTTAATTATCTCCAGCAAGAAGACCCGGAAACGGCTGAATTAGCAAAAGATGCTCTTAATTGTTTTGAACCTTTTAAAGCAAAAGATTCTTATGCTTCTGTTTTCTCTACTTCAAAAGGAGATTGTAAAAATGAGGTGGTACAATTGCTAAAACAAGTGAGAGAAAAAGCGCATAGTTATGACGGCGCAGAAGAAGCAGGTTTAAATGCCGAGCTAAATGCTTTGGTTATGGCAAACGCTGAAAAATATTATAAAGCTATGGCCGGGTTTGGTGACGATTCCTGGAATGTTCGCGATCGGCATATGGTTGAAACATTAAACCGACTTATGGATCATCACCCTGATGGGGCTAAAGTGATTATCTGGGAGCATAACACTCATATTGGAGATGCAAGGGCTACAGATATGGCCGCAAGCGGTTTGGTAAATGTTGGCCAATTAGTAAGGGAACAGCACAGCAAAGAAGGTGTGGTACTGGTTGGTTTTGGTTCTTATTCAGGATCTGTTATGGCCGGTAGAAACTGGGGTGCACCCATGCAAAAAATGAAAGTTCCAGAAGCAATCCCAAACAGTTTGGAATATAGATTACATAAAAGCGGGGCGGAAAATAAACTTATGATTTTTGATGAAGATCAGGAATTAAATGATGCTTTTTCTGAAAAGATAAAACACCGTGCGATTGGGGTAGTTTACCACCCGGAAAGGGAGCGTGGCAATTATGTTCCGTCAAGAATATCGGCTCGTTATGATGCATTTATCCATATTGATAAAACCACGGCACTGCACCCTTTAAAATTGCAACCACAAAATGAATTAACACCAGAAACCTATCCTTTTGGAATTTAATAAATTCAAAGCGGTAGATTTCTCCCTTAAAATGACTAAGCTTTTCACCCAAACGGAAACTAAAGCCAGGAGATTTTAAACGCTCTTTACTTTCAATTCCTTTCTTTGTGGTTTTGGAGCTGCGTGAATTGGTTCCGCATATAGATCGAAATCAGCGGCATCGGTCACTTTTACTTCGTAGAATTCCCCGGTTTTTAAGTAAACGGAAGTGGCATCGATTAAAACTTCGTTATCCACATCCGGTGAATCAAACTCGGTTCTACCTACAAAGTAGTTTCCTTCTTTTCTATCGATCACCACTTTAAAGATCTGACCAATTTTTTGCTGATTTAATTCCCAGGAAATCTGGCTCTGTATTTCCATAATCTGGTTGGCACGATCTTGTTTTACCTCTTGTGGCACATCGTCTTCCAAATTATAGGCGTGTGTGTTTTCTTCGTGAGAATAAGTAAAGCAGCCTAAACGCTCAAAACGCATCTCCTCTACCCAATCTCTCATTTCCTCAAACTGCTCCTGGGTTTCTCCCGGATAACCTACAATAAGTGTGGTTCTAATGGCCATTTCAGGTACATACTTCCTGAAATCTTTTAGCAGTTTTGTAGTTTTTTCGCTCGTAGTTCCGCGCCGCATAGATTTCAACAAATCAGTATTGATATGCTGCAACGGAATATCTA
This sequence comes from Salegentibacter sp. UBA1130, assembly GCF_002311535.1. NCBI lineage: Bacteria > Pseudomonadati > Bacteroidota > Flavobacteriia > Flavobacteriales > Flavobacteriaceae > Salegentibacter > Salegentibacter sp. UBA1130. The sequence continues at coordinate 44,083 of NZ_DCAP01000002.1, forward strand.
TATAATTACATATCTTAGGCTCACGCTTCATCACATCCAGCACATCCATTGGGAAACCGGTTGGGAATGCATAGTGCAAACGAATCCACTCAATGCCTTCAACCTTAGCCAGGTTTTCAAGCAATTCGGCTAAATTTCTTTTCTTATAAAGATCAAGCCCGTAATAGGTTAGATCTTGTGCGATAAGTATTAATTCTTTTACGCCATTTGCCGCAAGATTCTTCGCTTCTGTAACCAGGTCTTCAATTGGAGTCGATTTATGGCCACCGCGCATTAGCGGAATCGCACAAAAAGAACAGGGCCTGTCACAACCTTCGGCAATTTTAAGATAAGCGTAATTCTTAGGTGTTGTGGTTAGACGCTCCCCAAGCAATTCGTGTTTATAATCGGCTTCCAGCGCTTTTAATAAGCCGGGAAGTTCTGTAGTTCCAAAATACTGGTCTACATCAGGGATTTCTTTTTGAAGATCTGGCTTGTAACGCTCGCTTAAACACCCGGTTACAAAAACTTTATCTACCTCTCCCTGTTGTTTTTGTTCTACAAACTCCAGGATGGTATTCACCGATTCTTCTTTGGCATTGTCTATAAATCCGCAGGTATTAATCACCACAATATTGCCGTCCTGCTCGTGCACCACGTCTTTATTGTTGCCCTTAAGCTGCCCCATCAACACCTCACTATCATACACATTCTTGCTGCAACCAAGGGTTACTACATTAATACGGTTCTTCTTTATCGACTTTGTCCTCATAATTATATTGTATTTTCAAAGCTGCTTCTAAATCTTTTTTTCGTCAAGCTGAACTTGTTTCAGACTTTATCCCGAATTTGCTTCGGGATTCTAATATGATTGCATTGTGACCAACCTAGATCCTGAAACAAGTTCAGGATGACGTTTTAAAAACTTTTTTACAGTCTCCCAAAAGCGGGTGCAAAGATACAATCTATAATTTGAACTACAGCAGGTTAATATTGAAAGGAATAGCATAGAATATATTTCTCTATGTTCTTTTTTGCATTGCTCAAAAAAGAACCAAAAAACGCCAGACTTACTTTTCTCTCCTTGAAAACACTACGCTGATTGCCTATCTTGCTCATTGCAACCGCTGCGCCAGGCAATGCTTCACTGCCCACCGTTTACAATCAGCCTGGTTTTGCTACGGAAATAAAATTAGGCCGTTATGGTTAAAAACCCGTTCAGTAATTTCAAAATATACCATAAGAACTATTTTGTAACTTTCCATTCTTTGAACAACTCAACAATCGAATCGTTAATGAAAAATTATATCCTCCTCACTTCCCTCCTGTTTTTAATGCTGAATACCTTAAACGCACAGCAGCGTGTAGAAGAAATTCCGTTGAAAATTGGGGTAATGCAAAGAGGAACGCTAAACGCGATTACCGATGTTGAAGGGGTAAAAGTTGGGCATACTACGCTGGTTAAAGGAGATTCGGTGCGTACCGGCGTGACGGCCATTCTTCCGCATGGTGGGAATATTTTTCAGCAGAAAGTACCCGCAGCGGTTTTTGTGGGAAATGGCTTTGGAAAACTGGCCGGCAGCACACAAATTAATGAACTGGGAAACCTGGAAACTCCTGTGATCCTTACCAACACCTTAAACGTTCCCACCGCGATGGATGCGTTGATAAAATATACACTAAACCTGCCCGGCAATGAAAACGTGCGCTCGGTAAACGCTGTGGTAGGCGAAACTAATGACGGCTATTTAAACGATATTCGCGGACAACATGTGACCAATGCAGATGTAATTTCAGCAATTCAAAATGCAAAAATCGGGAAAGTGACTGAAGGAAATGTTGGCGCCGGCACGGGTACCATCGCTTTTGGTTATAAAGGCGGGATTGGCACAGCTTCCCGAAAACTGCCTGAAAGCCTGGGCGGTTATGCTTTAGGTGTTTTGGTGCAGAGTAATTTTGGCGGGGTTTTGCAAATTGCCGGCGTACCGGTGGGACAAAAGCTGGGAAACTACAGTTTTAGCAATAATTTACAGAATAATGTAGACGGTTCCTGTATGATGGTGGTAGCTACCGATGCACCACTGAACAACCGAAACCTGGAACGCCTGGCTAAACGAGCATTCCTCGGACTCGCAAAAACCGGTGGAATTGCTTCCAACGGCAGCGGCGATTATGTGATCGCTTTTTCTACTGCGGAAGGTGTGAGGGTTCCGTATAAAATAGAAACTAAAACCCTGGAGCAAGAACTGGTTCCCAACGATTTGATGTCACCGCTTTTTATGGCTGCCATTGAAGCCACCGAAGAAGCCATTTTAAATTCTTTATTTATGGCCGAAACCACTACCGGATTTAAAGGCCGAACTATAAAAGCTTTACCTAAAGAGGAAGTTTTACAATACTTAAAAGAAGCCGGGGTTTTGGAAGATTAGCACTAAGGTTGTTTTAATTATTACCGATTCATCAACAAAACTCGCTATTGTATTAATAAAAAAGTTAAAAACCTGTTGGTAAATAGCCCAAAAATTACGGTTTCCCACAGTTTTAAGCCTTGACAATAATTTATATTTGAAAAGCTAAGCATATCCCGGTAGGCTTTTAGTTAAACCTTTGGTTTAAACGGGATAAGAAGAATTGTAGCGCATTTATGAAGACAATTTTTAGAATAATAGTTCCAATAATCTTAATTGCAGTATTTGTAGTTCTAAATATTATTGATAAAGTTAATTGGAAAGCAACAGATTATTTGAGTTTTGGAATGATAGTTCTGACTTATTTCTATGTAGTATTTACTTGGGAAATGTTACAAAGAATAGAAACTCAGAATTATTTAGAAAAGAGACCATATATAATTGCAGATTTTTACAAAGAAAGACAAGTTTTAAAGATTTATGTAGAGAATATTGGTAAAACACCTGCAAAAAATGTCAAAGTTAAATTACAACCAGATATAGTTACCTTTCAAAGTAAATCTTTAAATCAAACTCTATTTGAAAATCCAATCCAATTTTTTCCGCCAGGAAAAAAAGTTGAAACTGCAATTAATTCTATGAATACATTTTTCAAAGAAGAAGAAAATAGAAATTTTCAAATTAAAATTCTCTACGAAGATGTTGCTACAAATAAGGAATTTAGCGAAGTAATTGATATTGATTTAGATCATTTAGCACAAGAGAATGATATAATAACTAAGACAACCCATGATTTAGTCAAAAGTATTGATAAACTTACTAAAGAAATTAAGAGAACATAAACGCGCAACAATAACAACGATCACTTGCCAATAGCAGATAGCGTTAGAAAATAATTAACTTGACCAACAAACCAGGTCTAAGCCAACAATGCGCGTCACTACACCCGCCAACTTACAAACCATAACCGTTAGCCACCAATTCAAGTCAGAAGACTAAAAAATTTCAATTAAAAACAAATACGGAAATTATACCTGCGTAAACGGCTATGTTTACACTACATTAGCCGGATATGAATAAGCAATTTATATTAGACAGCTTAAAATTCAGGAAATATGAGTGACCCAACAAATATCTGTTTGGCTTGTGGTTTATGTTGTGATGGTACTTTAATTGGTTTTGTACAGCTCGATAGAGAAGAGCTAGCACCAGTAAAACAGCTGATGGATATTGAACAAACGGGTGAAAATGGAATGTTTTTTCTACCCTGTAATGAACTTGGCTGCAATGGTTGTAATATTTATTCTCAAAGACCGAAAGCATGTAGAAATTTTGAGTGTGGAGTTTTGAAATCTGTAGAAAAAAAGGAGTTGACTTTTGATAAGGCCACTGAAGTGATTGCTGTAGTTAAGCAAAAAAAGATAGCTATTGAAAAACAAGTAGCAACTTTACAAATTGAACTACAATCCAAATCATTTCACTTTAAAACGCTTGAATTGAAAAAGTTGCTTCGGAAAGATAAGTCTGAATTATCCTTATCAGAAAACCACCAGGAATTGAAATTGGAGCTCGAGGAACTTGAGGAGTTATTATCAAAGAGTTTTGGTGTTTCGTTTTAATCAAGAACCTCGGGGCAAGCCCACGAGGTATGAGTGGAAAAATTATCTTTTCGTTCGAGGCAAGCCTCGGAGCATTTAAATCTCGATTATCGAGTAAAAAAGAAGAAGCCTGAAAACTATTTTCCCGGAAACAATAGACGCCAGCAATCGGCAAACATTTGCTAAAATTCCAGAGCTTTTCTAATTGTTAGTTAAATTTTAGTAGATTTATAAAGATTCCTAAGGAATAATTTCCTTTCTAACCCATACTTCCAATTCTTATGGTAAAATCATATTTAATAAGTCTGCTTTTATTAATTCCCTTGTTGGGGTTCTCGCAACAAAAAGACAGTCTGGGTGAACCTCTTATCCCATCAAACAAAATAGAGCTCTTAAAAAATATCAATTTTACCTTCGGTATGCGTATGGGATTCCAGGCATATACCTTTAGAGGTGGAGATAACTATTACAATGGGATCCAATTTCTTAATGGTTTTACGGCTCTGGGAATTTCCGGAAAATTACACGAAAGGGTAAATTTTACATTTAGAAACCGCTTTAATAGAAATAGCGATGTACAAACCCTGGATAGATTAGGCAGCGATATAGAACTGGCGTTTATAGATATTAAAGCCAGCCCAAAGCTGAATATTAGACTTGGAAAAATGAATCCATTTTACGGCGGTTATGAATACGAGTTCAGTCCGTTGTATGTTTTGGAATATAATGATGTTTACAACAATGTTTTGGCTTTTGTTACCGGGGCCGGAATTACCTACCAGGCTTTAGAGAATCATAATTTTGGTTTCCAGGTTTTAAACTCCCGAACGATGCATTACGATGATCTGTATGGGGATATTGTTGCTGAAAATATCCAGGAACCAGATTGGCCGGTGGCTTTTGTGGCAAACTGGCGCGGAAGTTTTTTTGATGGTAAACTGGAAACCATTTATAGTTTAAGCCATTCTTATGAAGTTAAAAAAAGAGGAACTACTTTTTTTACTTTAGGACACAAATATCAAAACAAGAATTTCAGCCTAATGTATGACTTTCACTACAGTTATGAGGAAGTAGATACAAAAGGCATTCTCACCAGTATTGTTGATGACGAATCTATAGCCGAAGATGTTTTATATATAGAAAACTGGATAAGGGCAGAATACCGTTTTAGTCCAAAATTTACCGGTTTACTAACGCTAATGACGAGCAGTGCCTACGATGATATAAAAGCAAGCAATGAGCACATAAGACGAAGCTACGGAATGATCCCAACCGTGTATTACAGCCCATTTAAAAATATTGATCTCCGGTTTTTCTTTGCTTATATTGGCCGTTATTTTGATTATTCTGAATTTGCTACACAAAATTTTGATGTCTCCAGTTATAATAAAAATGAAGTAAGGATTGGTTTTATTGCTCCGTTGTTATTATTGTAATCGAGTTTTTCCTTTTATTTTTCTGAATTCTATGAACGGATTATTATAAAACCTACTCCCTCGTCCTCTTAATAAAAACCTCCTGTAATTTTTTTGTAAGGCTGTCTTTTTGAGCGCTGTAGACTTTTTTGTTTTTGTGAGTAATAGAACTTATAGGAATAATTTGCGTGGTGGTGCCGGTAACAAAGATTTCCTCTACTTCTACCAATTCGTCAATATGTACAGGTTTTTCAACCACTTTTATATTTAAGTCGGCACAGATGTTAATCACCTCGGCGCGGGTAATACCAGAGAGTATCTTATGGCCTTCGGGATGGGTATGTACTACGCCATATTTTACAAAAAATAAGCTGGAATGCGAACCTTCAGTAAAATAACCTTTGCGCACCAATAGGTTTTCGGCAAACCCGGCAGCGATGGCTTCCTCGTTGGCCATAACATTCGCCAAAAGTGCTGTCGACTTTATATCGCAGCGGTGCCAGCGTTTATCTTCTGTGGCTATTACTTCCCAGGTTTTCTTTTCAAAACCTTCTAAAGTCACGGGAAAGGCGTACAGCAACACGGTGGTTTCAATCTTCTCGGGAACAAAATGGCTTCGGGCGGCAACTCCCCTACTTACCTGTATATAAACCGCCGCATCAGCTTCATTTAAATTGGCGCGTTCTATAGCTTCGTACATTAATTTTTCAAGGGAAAATGCATCAAAAGCAACCTGTATCTCGTCCAGGCAATATTGCAGGCGTTTTAGGTGTTCTTTCAGCTTAAAGCCTTTTCCATTATAAAATGGAGTTACTTCATAAATTCCGTCGCCAAACATAAATGCACGGTCAAAAACCGAAACAAAAGCCTCATCGGGTTTCAGCCATTTTCCGTTTAAATAAACTTCCGAAGGGTACTTTTTTTCAGGTTTCATAGTAATAGATTTGTTCTCCGTAAAAAGTCATAATTTAAAATGGTCGTCATCCTGAACTTGTTTCAGGATCTAAGTTGAGTGTATCCTCATGCTATGTTAGATGCTGAAATATCCCGAAGGGTCGGGACAGCATGACGATTTATTCATGATTTTGACCATATGAGTAAAAACGGACATACTTTAATTAAAATACTGGTGCAATTGCTGCAGCCATTGCATTTCGTAATACCGAACTATACTTATTACAATTACCCCTGCAGCTACATAAACCCAGGAATAAGTATCGCGTTTAAGCATAATCCCGCCTATAACGGCAAAAATCACAAATGGAATTGCCATAATAAGGTTTGGCATGGGCCAAGCGTCCTGAAATAAAACGGCAATAATCTTCATAGCGCCATAAAATATGCTGTAGAACAAAATGATCTTGCTAATTAGCGCTTTCAAATTCCGTTGTTTCATTTACTCGTAATTTTTTGGGGATTGTCGACGTTTGGAAGCCTTTTCGTAAGCAAAAGCCCACTGATAAAGTTTATTTTCTTCAGATGATTTTGCGAAAAATGTAAGACCTTTTGGGGCGCCATCTTTGTTATAACCCATAGGAACGGTAATTGCGGGATAATGAGCAACCGCTGCGAAACCAGCGTGATAATTATTTATGGATAAAATTCCGTCTAAATTGTGTTCCTGCATGGGAGTATCAAAATACTTTTTTCCTTTCTCGCTTAAATCATTCTTTATAGAATCAAGATTGGTAGAATCAGCCGACTCGTGTAAGATTCCATCAAACAGGGTTTGGCCGTACGGCATTCTGCTCACAGAATCTTTTAAATTGAATTTCACAATATCGTCTACCGAAGCAAAACCTGTTTTACCACCATATTTTTCAAAATACTCGGGTAGATCTTTATTCATATCCAGGCTTAGCAAACGCAAAAAGTTTTCCAGCTCAATTTCTTCGGCTTCAAATTCTACAATTTCGGCTCCTGCATTTCTTAGATCGTTCACCGCCAGTTTGTAAAGAGAATCCTCTTTTATTAATTGTTTAAAAGCACCAAATCGTTTTCCTTCCAAACTTGTATTTTCAAAATTGAAATCGGTATCCTCTACTTCTACTGAAAGCGTATCTTCAACATCTTTCCCAGTCATTGCTGAATATAAAATTGCATTATCTATAACTGATTTTGACATAGGTCCGGGAGTATCTAAATAGCTGGAAATAGGCACAATCCCACCCCGACTTAAATTACCGATAGTTGGTTTTAACCCTACTACCGAATTCTGGCTGGAAGGCGAAAGAATAGATCCTGAAGTTTCAGATCCTACTGCTACAGGAGCAAGATTTGCCGCCACCGCCACTGCACTACCCGAACTGGAACCACCGGTATCAAAAATCTTTCTTCCGTATGGGTTTAAGGTTTGTCCGCCAACCGCCGAGTAACCGCTGGGACATTCTCCACAAAAGAAATAAGCCCATTCACTTAGGTTGGCTTTTCCAAGAATTAGGGCACCGTTTTCTTTTAATTTTTGAACTATAAAAGCATCTTCGGTCTGATTATTTTGCAACGCAATAGCTCCCGCTGTTGTTGGCATATTTTGCGTATTGATATTATCTTTTAACAAAACCGGAATTCCGTTAATCAAATGATTTTCTGCTGAATTATTTAATTGCTTATCTTTTTTTCGTGCTTCTTCCAGCAAGTTTGGATTCAGAGAAATAACCGAGTTTAAGGAAAGTTCATTCTCACGGTCAATTTTTTTAATTCGATATAAGTAAAACAGGGAAAGTTCCTCGTAAGTAAGCTCCCCCTTTTTGACTGCTTCCTGGATTTCAGGAATATTTTTATCGAAAATAAGCGGTTTTATCGATTGATATTTTTCTTCAGAAAATTCTGCTAAATCGTTTTCAAAAGGAGACCAAAGAGAATCCTGGGAAATATTTTTTGAATCTAAAACTTTAAATTCCTCTTCCTTTTCGGTTTTTAGCGAGTCCTGGGTTTCGGTATTTTCAGCTTCAGAATTTTTATCATTTCCGCAGGAAATTAAAGCGGGAAGCAGAAGAAGGAATAAAAGTTTTTTCATTTATTATAATTTTAAAAACTGGAGGTTAAATGAAATATTAATCAATAAACTACCGATTTTCCGGGCACCGAAAAATAAGCTTACTGTCTGAAGAAAGAATCTACAAATTCGTATTTATTAAAAACCTGCAAATCTTCTACACCTTCACCTACACCAATATATTTAACCGGAATTTTAAACTGATCGCTTATACCAATTACAACGCCGCCTTTTGCTGTACCATCTAATTTTGTAACGGCAAGAGAAGTTACTTCTGTAGCCGCTGTAAACTGTTTTGCCTGTTCAAAAGCATTTTGCCCGGTAGAGCCATCTAAAACCAATAGAACCTCGTGCGGAGCATTAGGAATCACCTTTTGCATTACACGTTTTACTTTGGTAAGCTCGTTCATTAAATTCACTTTATTGTGAAGTCTCCCGGCGGTATCTATAAGCACTACATCTGCGTTTTGTTTTACTGCGCTTTGCACGGTATCAAAAGCAACAGAAGCAGGATCGCTGCCCATTTTTTGGCGCACTATAGGCACATCGGTCCTATCGGCCCAAATTTGCAACTGGTCTATGGCCGCTGCTCTAAAAGTATCGGCTGCCCCTAAAACAACTTTTTTCCCGGCGCTTTTAAACTGGTGAGCAAGTTTACCAATTGTAGTAGTTTTACCTACGCCATTAACGCCAACCACCATAATTACATATGGTTTTACATCTGGCAACTGGATATTTGCTGCTTCGCCAGTTTCAGATTCAGAAAGCAGGCCGGCAATTTCCTCCCGCAGTATTTTGTTAAGCTCTTCAGTACCCAAATATTTATCACGAGCTACGCGATCTTCAATTCGGTTTATAATTTTAATGGTAGTAGCCACACCAACATCACTGCTTACCAGTACGTTTTCCAGATCGTCTAAAACTTCTTCGTCTACTTTGGTTTTACCGGCAACGGCTTTACTCATTTTAGACATAAAGCTGGTTTTGGTCTTTTCCAGCCCTTTATCCAGGTTTTCTTTTTTGTCTTTAGAAAATATCTTTTTAAATAAACTCATTTTTTGGAAGGTTTAAAATCAACAAATTCTGGAAATGTTTTCCCGAAATTTTCAGCTGTAAATATAAGCAAATTACTTCGAGGCAAGCCCACGAAGCATTAAGAAGAACTAATTTACGATATCGAAACAAATCCCGGAGCATTTAAATTTCGATTATTGAATAAAAACAAAAAGCCGTCTAGAGTTATCCAGACGGCTTTGTAAATGTTTTCAAGGAAGTTTGCTTAGCTTACTTTTTGTTCAAAAAGTCGTTCACTTCTTCCGGAGCCATAATTTGTTCAACAAAAGTATAGGCACCAGATTTTGGAGATTTCACCATTTTAATTGCTTTGGTCAATCTCTTAGACCCTGTTTGTATCGATGCTACTGATTTCTTAGCCATAACTTATTATTTTATCTCTTTATGAACCGTCATTTTCTTAAGGATTGGATTAAATTTCTTTATCTCCAATCTATCCGGTGTATTCTTTTTATTCTTGGTAGTAATGTATCTTGAAGTTCCCGGTTGTCCGGTAGCTTTATGCTCTGTACACTCTAGTATAACCTGTACCCTGTTTCCTTTCTTTGCCATTGTAATGTGTTTTTATGCTTAAGGATTATTTCTTCAAAAATCCTTTTTCTCTTGCCTCTTTAATTACAGCAGAGATGCCTTTTTTATTAATATCTTTAAGTGCAGATGTAGATACCTTTAAAGTGACCCATTTATCTTCCTCAGGAATAAAAAAACGTTTCTTTACCAAATTGGCATTAAATCTACGTTTGGTTTTGTTCATAGCGTGAGAAACATTGTTCCCAACCATCGCTCTTTTACCAGTAAGTTCACAAACTCTTGACATTGCTCTATTCTTTTCTCGTTATTTCAAAACAGGCTGCAAATTAACGATTTTTTCACCTAACAAACAATATTAATTTAAAAAAATATTCCAGCTTTTTGAAATATGGAAATCAAGTCTATTTCTTAGCTAAAAACTCCCTGTTTTTGTTGTGTTAGAAAGCGAACAAACTTTTTCGCTTTGCAAATTTAGCCATTTTTGAAGCAAAAACTATTTAAAATACTGAAATTCAAACCTTAATGTAGGTGATTTCAAAACTTTAAAACTAAAAAATGTGATTAAGGATAGGTCTTTATTTGCTGAAATAACTCTTCCCGAATCATTTCCATGCTTTTGTTTACCGCCTTCCCAATTACTTTATCCCGATGATTCCCAAAGATGAATTTTTTAGCATAAACCTTATTTGGGGCGGCAATTCCTATAAAAACAGTACCAATTTCGGCATCGCTGTCTCCTTTTGCCGGCCCTGCATTTCCGGTGGTAGAAATGGCATAATCGGTTTTAAAAAGATCTCTCACATTTTTTGCCATAGCCATTGCCACTTCCTCACTCACCACCGAGTGTTCTTCTATTAGCTTTTTATCTATTTGTAAAATATCTTCTTTAACACTCGTGGCGTAACTTACCACGCTGCCTTTATAATAATTTGATGCGCCGGGAGGTGTGGCAAATAAATTGGCCAATTTCCCACCGGTACAACTTTCCGCCGTGGATATACTGGCATTAATTTTTAGTAATAATCTTGAAATTTGAATTTCTATAGGCTCATCGTCTTCATACCCAACAATAATATCGCCTATAATCCCGTGCAAATCGGTAATAAGGCTTTCTACACTGTTTTTAAGATGTTCTTCGTTATCGCCTTTCGCAGTTAAACGCAAACGCACCCTGCCCAGGTTGGGCAAATACGCCAGTTTAATGTATGGCGGGAAATTGTTTTCCCAATCTTCAATTTTATCGGCAATGGCGCTTTCTCCCATCCCGTAGGTTAAAACGGTTTTATGCAGAATAACCGGCCTTTTAAACGTTTGCTGAAGCTTAGGCACAACTTCATCTTCTATGAGCGCTTTCATTTCAAAAGGAACGCCTGGCAAAGAAATATAAGCTTTTTCCTCGCTTTCAAACCACATTCCTGCTGCTGTACCATACTTATTTTTTAAAGCCAGGGCTTTAGAGGGTAACATGGCCTGTTTTCGGTTTAAATCGGAAATTGGAGTGTCTATATATTTATCAAAAAGAAATTCTATATGCTTGAGTACTTCCTCGTTTTTCACGAGTTTATCATTGAAAAATTCGCATAAACAATCTTTGGTAATATCGTCTTTGGTAGGCCCAAGACCGCCAGTAATAATTATGATATCGGCACGGTTTTTAGCCTCGTACAAAGCTTCCAGGATATGACTTTTTTCGTCTTCTACCGTAGAAATTTGTTTTACCGAAATACCAATTTTGTTTAATTCTTTAGCGATAAAAGCTGAATTGGTATCTATAATCTGGCCAATTAGAATCTCATCTCCAATGGTAATTATTTCTGCTTTCATTCCAGTTCAAAATCTCTTTTAAGGGCAATGCTGGCCACATTTACTTTCTTGGTGATTTTAGATGCCGCGGTGGGAACTTCGTCTTTCTTTTTCCCGGCTTTTGCCCAGGCCTCAATCACCTTTACCTCGTCCATAAGTTCCAGGCCAAACAGCTGTAAATTAGGTTTCATTTTATGGGCAAATTGATAAGCAAGATCAGGATTATCGTTAGAAATAGCCTCGTTCATCGCTTCTACATCTGGCGGAATTTCTTCTAAAAAGGTTTGTACCACTATTTTCATGAAATCTTCGTCGCCACCGGCCATTTCTTTAACCTCACTTAAATCGTAGTTGCTCATAGTACTATTTTATTTGAATTGAAAAGATTTGTTTGTCTTCTAAAAATCCGGTTAATCTATCTTCTGGCGTTACTTTGCCAACACCGGCCGGGGTCCCGGTAAAGATAACATCACCTATTTTTAAAGTAAAAAACTGTGAAATATAGGCAATTAGCTCATCTATTTTCCTCAGCATCAATCGGGTATTGCTTTTTTGAACGGTTTCCCCGTTCTTTTCTAAACTAAAGTTAAGCATATTTATATCGCCAACCGCATCTTTGGGCAACCATTTTTCTCCTATTACCGCAGCTCCATCAAAAGCTTTTGCTTTTTCCCAGGGCAATCCTTTGTCCTTTAATTTTTGCTGAAGATCTCTGGCGGTAAAATCTATCCCAAGGCCAACTTCCTCATAATATTTATGCGCAAATTTCTCCTGAATATGTTTTCCTACTTTTTTGATCTTCACCAAAACCTCAACTTCATAATGAACATCGTTAGAAAAATCAGGGATAAAAAAGGGCTGTTTTTTTAATAAAATAGAAGTATCTGGTTTCAGAAAAATTACCGGATCTTCGGGTTTTTCATTTTGTAATTCAGAAATATGATCGGTATAGTTTCTGCCAATGCAAATTATTTTCATAAGTAGGCCTGGTAAAAATTATTTCAACTTGGTATTTAATTTTCTCAATTTTATAGCGGTAAGTACTTTTTTGGTATAAAGTGGAAAATCGGCATTCTGGATCCATCCAAAATAACCCGGTTCCTCCTCCAACACCTTTTCTACATTTTTACCACGGTATTTTCCAAAAGCAAAAACTTCGTTTCCTTTTTTATCATACGCGATAAATCCGGCGAAATCTGCAAATTTATTCCTCGCAGAATAATCGGCAAGGTATTTCATATCATTTTGCAAATCGTCATACCTATCTAACTGCGATTTTAAAACCTCGTAGGTTGCCGTGGTATCTGCTTCAGCACTATGGGCATCTATAAGATCTTTTCCGCAGTAAAACTGGTATGCGGCTGCCAAAGTTCTTTGTTCTTTTTTATGAAAAATAGTTTGTACATCTACAGCCACCACGTTTTTCATTTCAAAATCTATCCCGGCGCGTAGAAGTTCTTCTACCAGTAAAGGAATATCAAATCTATTGGAATTGTAACCACCTAGATCACAACCTTTAATCATATCGTGCACCTGGGAGGAAAGTTCTTTAAACGTGGGCTCATTAGCCACTTTCTCGTCTGAAATTCCGTGAATTGCCACCACTTCTTTGGGAATAGGCATTTCTGGGTTTACCAGCCAGGTTTTGCTTTCCTTGTTTCCGTTAGGAAAAACTTTAAGGATAGCGATTTCTACAATACGGTCTTTTGCCACATTTGTTCCCGTGGTTTCGAGATCAAAAAAACAAATGGGTCTCGTTAGGTTTAATTCCATAAAGGAGCTTGATTTTGGGGGTAAATATACTATAATTTATGGGCTTTGACTTATTAAGCAAGTTTTGAAAAATAAAGATTTACAGCCGTAAAAAATTTAATTTGACAGAAGTTTGAATATTAGAACACATTATTGGATATACAATCTTAATCCCTTTTAAATCACTAAATATTCCTTCAACTAAACCTAATAACATTTTTTATCTTTGAATATATTAAAAAATAACAGGATGTTTAAATACTTAGCATACGTAAGCAGGCAAAGTCACGTGATTACCGATAATGATTTAAAGGAACTTCTAAGTAAATCCCGAACTCGCAATAGCGAAATTGAGGTAACAGGTATGCTAATCTATTTCCACGGAAGCTTTATTCAATACCTGGAAGGAAAAGAGGAGAATATTGATAGCCTATATAATAAGATTGCTGAAGACAGGCGTCACCAAAGTGTAACTGAAATAGACTCAGGTTTTAGTGAAAAACGCGCGTTTTCTGAATGGTCTATGGCGTTTAAAAAGCTACAAAAAGATGAAGCTTTTGAAATTCTTGGTTATAAAGACCTGGAAACAGCGCAGCTTTTTGACAATTACCAAAGCCCGGATGAGCACCCTGCTTTAAACCTATTAAATAACTACGTAAAGAATCTTTGAAAGCAGAAAAACTAAAAAAATCGTCAAGCTTGCCCGAAGCTTCGGGATGTTCAGCTTCTAATACGTTTGAAATACCAACATCTTAGATCCTGAAACCAGTTCAGGATGACGGCTAAAAAAACCGGCTAATCTTAGCCGGTTTTTTCTTTGAATATTCTTTGAATTTATATCTCCCGGTCTTTGTCAAATCCTTCAAGATATTGGGCTACACGTTGTACAAATTGGCCTCCAAGCGCTCCATTTACAACCCTGTGATCGTAACTGTGAGATAAGAACATCTTATAACGAATTCCAATAAAATCGCCATCTGGCGTTTCTATAACAGCCGGCACTTTTCTAATGGCTCCCAGGGCAAGAATTGCAACTTGCGGCTGGTTAATTATAGGAGTTCCCATAATACTTCCAAAAGTTCCTACGTTGGTTACGGTATAAGTCCCCCCCTGAATATCGTCTGGCTTTAATTTATTCTGGCGTGCCCGATTAGCAAGGTCATTGACCCTTTTAGCAAGGCCAACAAGGTTAAGCTGATCGGCATTTCTAATTACCGGTACTATTAGGTTTCCATCTGGAAGAGCTGCAGCCATCCCAAGATTAATATTTTTCTTCTTAATGATCTTATCGCCATCTACCGAGATATTGATCAATGGGAAATCACGAATAGCTTTTGCCACGGCCTCCATAAAAATTGGAGTAAACGTAAGTTTTTCTCCTTCTTTTTTCTGAAAATCGTTTTTGTGCTTGTTTCTCCAGTTCCAAATATTGGTAACATCTACTTCGATAAAAGATTGAACGTGGGCTGAAGTTTGAGCGCTATCAACCATATGGTGTGCGATCATTTTACCCATTCGACTCATTTCTATAATCTCGTCTTCTCCTGAAGGAACTACTTTTTCAGACTCGGCTTTGGCGCTGGCCATTTTTCCGGTATCTGCAGAAGGTGCCTGTTTTGCTTTTGGCTTTTGCTTGGCAGAAGTTCCTTTCTCACGGTTTTCAACGTAAGCTAAAATATCATCTTTAGTCACCCGATTATCTTTACCGGTACCTTCTACTTCTTCTAACTCGTCAAGGTCTATACCTTCTTCTTTTGCTATATTCTTTACCAGTGGAGAGTAAAACCTAGAAGCATCAGAAAAATCTTTACTTCCCGCAGTTTCTTTTGCAAACTCTACACTTTCAGCTACTTCGTCAGCATACTCCTCTTCTTCGCTTTCATCGTCAAGATCAAGATCTAATTCATCATCACCTGCACCGGCTGGGATTTCTCCATCAGTTTCAATAATAGCTATGGTTTGGCCTACCTGTACTACATCATCGGTTTCAAAAAGTTTCTCTACCAATTTCCCCTCTACTTCGCTGGGAACTTCGCTATCAACTTTATCGGTAGCGATTTCCAATACCGGCTCGTCGGCTTCAATGGTATCTCCAACTTCCTTTAACCAGTTGGTAATAGTTGCTTCGGCGACACTTTCGCCCATTTTTGGTAGCTTAAGTTCAAACTTTGCCATATCTATAATTGAAAGCTTATTTTAAGGTTTATGCTTGCGAATTTAATGAAAATTCAACTTTAAAAGTATTAAAAAATCAATAAAATGAATTTTCGTTATAAATTTTCTGTTTCAGAAAATATTTTCGCACCTGGGTAAAATTACAATTTCAAAAGCTGAAACTAAATTTTTCAGTAGAAATATTATTGATTAAGTGGAAGTTTATCGGAATCCTATCGTGTATCAAAAACATGGAGAATCCTAATAAGAGTTTGATTTGGAACGCTATAAAAAATAGAATTATGCTTTGTTACCACACATTTATAGAACCTCTTTTCTTTTGAGAGTGCAGGAAACTGATAAAGATTTAACTTAATTAACTCTACCGAATGGTCTAAGGTATTAAAGAAATTTTCACTAACTGTTTTGCTCCAATTATTTTCAAGATAAGCAAGAATATTGTCTAAGTCTTTTATGGCTGAAGCAGCCCAAATAATTTCCCTTTTAGAAGTCATATTTATCTTTTACTCTTCTTGCAACTTCTTTATGAGGAGCTCCTGCTGCACTACCTAAACTTTTTTCAGCATCTTCAATTCTTTTCTTTTGCTAATCAGGCATTAAATCCCACTCCTCATGGTGATAATCGGTTTGCGGTTCCTCAATATTTTCTTGGTGATGAAAATTTTCAAGTAACTCTTTAACTTGAAGCAATTGAGCTTCATTAAGTCCCTCCAACTTTTCAATAATCGCTTTTTTAAATGCTGAAATTTCCATCTGTTTATTTTTTAGCGCGAAGCTCACTTAAAGATATCAATTTTTAGCAGAATTTTCAAACGGAACCCTGTTGGTAATACTTCTTCCTAAAGTCACCTCATCGGCATACTCCAGTTCATCTCCTACCGAAATTCCTCTTGCTATTGTTGAAGTTTTAATACCGATACCTTCCAGTTGCCTGTAAATATAAAAATTGGTAGTGTCTCCTTCCAGCGTGCTGCTTAAAGCAAAAATGATCTCCTCTACTTTTCCTGCCTGTACTTTTTCTATTAAAGGTTTTATGCTAAGCTGAGAAGGGCCAATACCATCCATCGGACTTATTTTGCCCCCAAGAACGTGATAATGCCCCCGGTATTGATCGGTGTTTTCAATAGCCATTACATCGCGAATATCCTCTACCACGCAAACAATTTCTGAATTTCTGGAAGGATTAGCGCAAATAGCACACAAATCTGTATCGCTAATGTTATAGCAATTTTTGCAAAGTTTAATTTCGGTTCTAAGTTTGGTAAGCGCATCTGCCAGTTGTTTGGTCTGCGATTCGGGCTGTTTTAGCATATGCAATACCAGCCTTAAAGCGGTACGCTTACCAATGCCCGGAAGTTGAGACATTTCATCTACAGCCTGTTCCAATAGTTTTGAAGAAAAATCCATACTGCGAATTTATGATTTTTACTCGATAATCTAGATTTAAATCTACCAGCCGGCCAGAATGGAAAAACAATTTTCAGATCCAAATCTTTAGAGCTTGCCTGGAGGTTCTTCATCGTTCCTTTTAAGTAAGCGGGTAAAAGTTTAAGCTTAATTTGTAAATTCGCCACTTCACAAAATCATCGCTATGCAGCCCTACCAGATTTTAATTTTAATCGCCGCTTATTTCGGACTTTTATTTTTAGTTTCTTTCTTTTCCAGTAGAGCGGGTAGTAATGCCGAATTTTTCCGCGCTAACCGGGAATCACCCTGGTATATTGTGGCTTTTGGGATGATTGGCGCTTCGCTTAGCGGGGTTACTTTTATTTCGTTGCCTGGTACGGTAGCTACAGATAGTTTTAGTTATTTCCAGGTGGTTTTGGGTTATACCGTGGGTTATGCAGTGATTGGGCTTATATTATTGCCTTTGTATTATCGGTTAAACCTTACTTCTATTTATTCTTACCTGGAATCCCGCTTTGGGAAATATTCTTATAAAACCGGGGCTTCATTTTTCTTGCTTTCCAGGATTGTCGGTTCTAGTTTTAGGTTGTTTTTAGTAGCAAATGTGTTGCAGCTTATTCTTTTTGATGAATTAGGCGTTCCTTACTATGCTACGGTTTCAGCAACCATTTTCTTAATTTGGTTATACACTTTTAGAAGCGGAATTAAAACCGTAGTATGGACAGACACCCTGCAAACCTTTTTTATGTTGCTGTCTCTTGGAGTAACTTTAATTGTGGTTTCAGATGAATTAGGAATTACGGCCGGAGGAATGATCAATCATCTTTCAGAAAGCGGACTTACAAAAATCTTCTTCTTTGAAGACTGGAAAAGTAGCGATCATTTTATTAAGCAGTTTTTAAGTGGAGCTTTTATTGCGATTGTAATGACCGGGCTTGACCAGGATATGATGCAGAAAAACCTAACCTGCAGAAACCTGAAAGATGCACAAAAAAATATGTTTTCGTTTACTATTGTGCTTACCATTGTAAACATGATGTTTCTTATCCTGGGAGTTTTACTCACCCAATACGCCGATTTGAGCGGAATTGACGCGATTAAAGATGAACTTTTCCCTGCAATTGCAACGGGAGGTGAATTAGGAATTGGTGTAGCTATTCTTTTTATTTTGGGACTTATCGCTGCGGCCTATTCCAGCGCCGATGGTACTTTAACCGCGCTTACTACTTCTTTTAGTATTGATATCTTAAATATTGAAAAACGCTATGAAGAAGCCAAACAAATGAGAATTAGAAAGCAAATTCATATTGTAATCTCTATTTTATTCATAGCCGTAATGCTAATTTTTAAATATGCGATAGCAGATAAAAGTGTGATTAACAAACTGTTTGAATTTGCCGGATATACTTATGGCCCGCTGCTGGGACTTTATACGCTTGGTTTATTTACCAATATTAAAGTAAAGGATAAACTAGTGCCTATAGTTGCAATTCTCGCGCCTGTTTTATCCTATCTAATTAGTATAAACAGCCTGGTTTGGTTTGGGTTTGAATTTGGGTTCTTTATTCTAATTCTAAACGGATTCCTAACCCTGTTGGGATTAATATTGATTCGTACCAAGCATCACTAAAGTACAGGCAATTTCAACTTCAATATTATTTTTTCTCAGAATTTGGTAAAATTCAGGATTTTCTGTTCCGGGATTAAAAATTACTCGCGTAGGATTTAGAGAAACAATATAATCGTAATATTCCTCCTGTCTTGGCGGACCTAAATAAAGGGTAACAGTATCAATATCCTGAAAAGGAATTTTTTCGGTTTCTATTTTTACTCCAGCAACTTCGCCCTTCCTTAAACCAATAGCAACTGTAGGTTGATTATACCTTACCAAACGTTCTATCGCAATATTAGAATAACGGGAACGATTAAGAGATGCGCCGAGTACTAAAGTTTTTTTCTCCATATAACAAATCTAAGGTTTCAGGACAAGTGTAACAAAAATACTTCCCTATAGTCTTTAGGATAGCTTAGTTGCGGGAATATAGATGTGATGGTTAGTAAACCCGTAATTTTAGCGGCCCGTATTTCTAAAATACGGGCTTTTTTTAAAATTCTTTCTAAAAATCTGTAACAATTCATTTTTCTGCTCGTCTTTATAATAGAGGAAAGATCAAAATTTTTGAAAATGCACGTTTATCTATTATGCAATACAAAGTATAAGGTATAACATTCAAGGGGTCGTTCGTCAATCAAAAACTGGTAAGTTTTATTCATCAAAATTAAGAATTTGCCAAAAGAAACATTCTGGTATTATGCAATACAAGGATTTATTTTAAACATACTAATCATCAAAATCAATCAAAAAATGAAACAGTTATTTTTAATTTTAGCATTATGCATCAGCAGTTTTACTGCAATGGCTAACGAACCCGTGGGCAAAATTTCGGGTTCTGTAATAGATGGCGACCTGGAAGAACCAATCCCCTACGCTACCATTAGTATTACAGATATGGAAGGAAACCTGGTTTCAGGCAATACTTCTTCTGCCGATGGTACTTTCTATATTGAAAAGATCCCAAACGGAGCTTATATGTTTAAAGTTCAGTTTATGGGATATAAAACCTTTTCTAAACAAATAGAAATCACTAAAGACCAAAGCTCTCATAATTTTGGTACGATTAAATTAGAACCAGATGTTGCGATGCTAGACGGTGTTACCGTGGTGGCAGAGCGTACCACCATAGAGCAGCGAATAGACAGGAAAGTAATTAATGTGGGGAAAGACCTTACCACTACCGGCGCCAGCGCTTCAGAAATTATGAATAACGTACCTTCTGTAAATGTAGATCAGGATGGAAATATTGCGCTTCGCGGAAACTCTAACGTGCGTATTCTTATAGATGGGAAACCAACCAATATGGATCCTGCGCAATTGTTAAAACAAATTCCCTCAACCTCGATAAAAACCATTGAATTAATTACCAATCCTTCGGCAAAATATAACCCGGAAGGGATGAGTGGAATCATCAATATAGTATTGCATAAAAATGCCAACGATGGTTTCAACGGAAATTTAAATACCGGTGTTACTATTGGTGAGAACACCCGTTACAACGGTTCTCTTGATATGAATTACCGGAAAGGAAAATTCAACTTTTACGGAAATTTTGGCGCTCAGTTTGGTGATCGCAACAATCTTGGAAGAATTAATTTCACAGAAGATAATTACCGACAGGCTTTTGATATTACCAACAGAAGAGAATCTTATTTATACAAAGTTGGGGTAGATTTCTATCTTAACGACAAGAATACATTTTCATTTTACACCAACCAAAATCATTACGATGGTGGACCGTTAGGAGCTTTAAGAATTATTTATCCTAATAATTCAGAGCTTAATTTAGCGCAGAACCTTAATGCAAATTTCAATAATATTAATAGCACCTACAATTTCGCTTACGACCGAAAGTTTGAAAAAGAAGGGCATAAAATTATATTCGAAGTAGATTATAACACGTTTGAAGAAGAGGAAAATTCAATCTTTAACTTTGAAGGAGACACCGAAGGTTTCACAGCTTACCGTGACCATGTGAATGGAAGCCGGGAAAATATTATCGCGAACGTAGATTATGAAAATCCCCTTTCAGAAAATAGTAAACTTGAGGTTGGCGCTGAAGCCAGGCTTTCAGATACCGATAATGATTACAGTACCACCAGCGACTTTTTAAACGATGCCACCTACCAGTATAAAAGAGATATTTATTCGTTTTATACCACTTACGGACAAAATTTTGAAAAGTGGTCTTATCAGGTTGGTGCAAGATTGGAAAACTTTAGTGTAGATGCCATCTATAATGGTGAAAAAGTCTTTAACGACGATTACTTTAATATTTACCCTAGCGGATTCCTGAATTTTACTCCAAATGAAACAAATTCCTATCAATTAAGTTATAGCCGAAGAGTAGATCGTCCCGGTTTTGGCCAGGTGAGTCCTATTCGCGAGATAAGCACACCCAGGTTAACTGTTTCCGGAAATCCAGAATTAGATCCGCAATTCACCAATTCCCTTGAATTTAATTATACCCGAAAATTTACTAAGAAAGGAAGTTTGACTGCAGGTGTTTTCTTTAGAAATATTAATGATGAAATCAGCCAGGTTTTTATAGAAGATCCTAATGAAGAAGGTTCGCTTTTACTGCAATTTGACAATTTTGAAGATAATAATGCTTATGGACTGGAACTGGGATCCAATTATAAATTCACCAATTGGTGGAGCACAAATACCAATTTTGAATTATACAGCCAGCGATTAAAAGGAGTAGTTGGCACCGAGTATTTGGAAACCGATAACACCGCCTGGACTTTTAGAACCAATCATAGTTTTAAAGCAACTGATAAATTAACCTTCCAGTTATTCGGATTTTACCGAAGCAAAGCTAAAAATCTTCAAATGGATATGGACCCAATGTATTTTATGAATCTTGGCGGGCGCTACACCTTTCTTGATGATAAAGCCACGCTTAGCCTAAACTTTAACGATGTTTTTGATACGCAGGAATTCAGCTTTACCAATGGCCGTCCCCTACCACAAACCGGAAGATTTAAAGGTGAAACCCAAAATGTATATATAGGTTTCTCCTATAGATTTGGCGGTGGCAAAAACAGGGCATTAAAAAGAAAACAAAGAGACGACAACGAAGCCGAAGGCGGTGGAATGTTTTAGAAATAATAGTTTGTAGTTTAGTTTGATTAGCCAAAAAACCCGGTAATAGTTTACCGGGTTTTTAATTTAACATTAATTCGGCTCCAATGTGATTTAAGTCACATTCCATTACCTACAATTACATTTATCTTTGCATTTAAATGGAAAGAAGAAGCACATTTATCATTTTACTATTCACGTTAGTTATGCTGTTTAACAGCATAAAGAGTGGTTTTATGATAAGCTTCTACCTGGTAAATAATTCAAGTTTTACTGAATTATTCTGTGTTAATACAGACAAACCAGAAATGGAATGTAATGGAAAGTGTGAAATCTCCAAATTAAGTAAAGATTCTACCACCAAAGAGAAACCAACACATCTTGATTTTTTACAACGGCAGGTAGTTCTCTTTTTCAACCCAATGCAACAACTGGAAGTTTTTCAATTTTCAGAAGAAGAAAAAACTCCAGTAGCTTATTTAAATAATTATACCTACCAATACTTACCAAAGTCTTTCCATCCACCTTCTCTTAAAGCTTAATTTTTTCAGATTTATCATAAAAATCCATCGGTAAAAAC
Source organism: Salegentibacter sp. UBA1130 (assembly GCF_002311535.1). Classification (NCBI taxonomy): domain Bacteria; kingdom Pseudomonadati; phylum Bacteroidota; class Flavobacteriia; order Flavobacteriales; family Flavobacteriaceae; genus Salegentibacter; species Salegentibacter sp. UBA1130. The sequence continues at coordinate 66,502 of NZ_DCAP01000002.1, forward strand.
CGGCGGATACAATCTACTTATATCAATTTTTAAATAGAATTAAATGAGAATTTTAAGCATATTATTATTCCTATCCTCTAGCCTATTACTACAAGCGCAGTCTAAAATAAGTCTTGTAGATGAATTTAGTATGGAACCTATAAAAGATGCAACTATACAGGTTAAAGGCAGTAGTAGAGCAGCTGTGAGCAACAAAAATGGAGAGGTTTTTATAAATTTTTCTGAAGAAGATACGCTTCAGATAAGGCATTTAAAATACCGAAAACAAAATATTTCAAACCTCAAACCGGGTGAGGTTATCTACCTGGAAAGATTCACTTTTAGAATTAGTGAAATCCTTCTCCTGGGAAATCCACAAATAGATCCAGCACAGAGCCTGGTAAAAACTAATTTTAGAGACAAAGTGGTACAACCCAAAAATGCCGGAGAGCTTTTTAGCGATATCAACGGGTTTTCACTTATTAAACGAGGTAGTTACGCTATGGATCCCAGTATGCGTGCCAGCCAGTATGAACAATTAAACATTCAGTTTGACGGTGGTACTAAAGCAATGCACGCCTGCCCAAGCCGCATGGATCCCATTACCACCCTGGTAAATCCCGAGGAAGTTAGTAGAATTGAGATCATTAAAGGCCCTTTTAGCGTTAGATACGGAAATACTTCTGGTGGAATTATTAATTTGGTAACCGACAATGCAGTGGAAACCACAGATACATTTTCCGGCAGCGTTTCTTCGGGATACGAAAGTAACGGGAATTCTATGGTAAATATGGTTCAACTGGAAGGCCGCCTAAATAAATGGGATCTATCAGGAAATTTTAGCCAAAGAGATTATGGCAATTATGAAGATGGAGAAGGAAGAAGCATTCCTTCCTCCTTCCGCAGCCTGGGTTATAATTTGGAAGCAGGTTATTCTTTTAACGAAAGTAATAGGTTAAAAGCAGGCTTTCGGCAATCCTTTGGTCGCGATGTAAAACACGCAGGATTAATGATGGATACCGATGAAGATAATAGCAGTATTTTTAGCCTGGATTATAAGTACAGGGCTGAGGCGGGAAAATTTAAAGGTTTAACTGCAAAGCTCTACTACTCTTTTGTAGACCATATTATGGACAATTACAAGCGTCCTTCTTTTAATCGAATTGAAGCAATTTCTATGGTAAAGGCAACGACCTATGGTGGAAAACTAGAAGCCGAATGGAAACTTAACAACAAGTGGCGGCTATTTTCTGGAATAGATGTTACAAATCTCTCTCGTGATGGGCAAAGAGAACGCCTGGTTAAAATGAATATGACCGGCGAAGCTTTAGCAATGCCTATGGAATTCAAGGATAAGGTTTGGCAGGACAGCTATATAAATGATTATGGTGTTTTTGCCGAAACCAGGTTTATACTCAACAAGAAAAACATTTTTAATTTTGGAGCTCGTATAGATCATATTGTTTCAGAAAGCCGTGACCCAGAGGAAAGTTTTGCTGAATTATACCCGGAAATTGGAAAGCGCAACGAACAACTTTTTAGTGGAACTGTAGCCTATAAACACCTATTAAAAGAGAATTATTCCCTGGAGCTCTCCTACGGAAGAGGTGCCAGGCCGGCAAATATGGAAGAACGCTATATTGCATTTTTCAATATTGGAAGAGATCCTTATGAATATGTAGGAAATCCTAATCTGAAACCTGAAGTGAATAATCAATTCGAACTGGGCTTTAAAGGAAAAGAGGTATATATCGGAACCCTGAAAAATTTCAACTTCTCTGTAAGTGCATTTTATTCAATTTATGAGAATTATATCGTTGGTTTAGTAGATGAAAGCTTAACTCGAAAGAATATGCCAACTCAACCGCCTGTGCATCCAAAAGTGTTTAGAAATCTTGATGAAGCCTACAAGACAGGTTTTGAACTCTCGGGAGAATTGGTGTTTAAGTCCGGTATTAAACTGGGCACAGGCCTGGCTTATACTTACACCCAAAACGAAGATCTTGGAGAGTCGCTACCGCTTTCTCCACCATTGGTGAGCAGATCACGAGTAGAATATGAAAATTCTAAGTTCTGGACCGGGATTTATTACAACATCACCGCAGATCAGGAGAATATTGCTCCTTCCTTTGGAGAGACCAGAACTCCAGGTTATAGTTTAATGGATCTAAAAGCCGGAACTACCGCTATTAAAAACCTAAATATTGGTGTGGGAATCCTAAATGTTTTTGATAAATATTATTATAACCATTTAAATTTCGCTTTTAATAACCAGGCAGATTTCACCCGTCAACCAATCACCGAACCGGGTAGAAATTTTACGATTTTTATTAATTATAATTTCTAATTAAAGGCTATTACAAAATAAAAAATCCCGCTATCTGCGGGATTTTTTATTTTTACAATTCAAGTTGTTTTAAGCCTCTACAGCATACATTTTATCACGTTGCTCTTTGATCTTTTTATCACTCATATATTCATCAAAAGTAGCATAACGGTCTATAGCTCCGCCTGGTGTTAGTTCAATTACACGGTTGGCAACTGTTTGTGCAAATTCGTGATCGTGTGTGGTGAACATTACCGTTCCTTTAAAATTCTTTAGCGAATTATTAAAAGCAGTAATAGATTCCAAATCAAGGTGGTTTGTAGGTTCGTCTAACATTACAACGTTAGCCCGCATCATCATCATTCGGCTTAACATACAACGTACTTTTTCACCTCCAGAAAGAACTTTACAAGTTTTTAGTGCTTCTTCCCCACTAAATAACATTTTACCTAAAAATCCGCGTATATAAACTTCTTCTCTTTCCTCATCGGTTTTAGCCCATTGTCTAAGCCAATCTACCAAAGTAAGATCATTTTCAAAAAACTCCGAGTTATCTAGCGGAAGATAAGATTGAGAAGTGGTAACTCCCCAGGAATATTTACCAGATACCGGTTCCTGGTTTCCATTTATAATTTCATAAAAAGCGGTGGTAGCTCTAGAATCTCTAGAGTAAACTACAACTTTATCACCTTTTGCAAGGTTGATGTTCACATTTTTAAAAAGCGTTTCGCCTTCTATAGAAGCTTCCAGTTTCTCTACATTTAAGATCTGGTCTCCGGCTTCACGTTCACGTTCAAAAATAATTGCAGGATACCTTCTACTGGAAGGTTTTATATCTTCAATATTAAGTTTATCAATCATTTTTTTACGGGAAGTAGCCTGTTTAGATTTGGCTACGTTCGCGCTAAAACGCTGTATAAATTCCTGTAATTCTTTCTTCTTTTCTTCAGATTTTTTATTCTGCTGAGCACGCTGTCTAGCGGCAAGTTGAGAGGACTCATACCAGAAGGTATAATTACCACTGAAATGATTTATTTTTCCGAAGTCGATATCAGAAATATGGGTACAAACAGCATCTAAAAAGTGACGGTCGTGAGAAACCACGATCACTGTGTTATCATAATTTGCCAGAAAATTCTCTAACCAGGAGATGGTTTCATAATCCAAATCATTGGTAGGCTCATCCATAATTAGTACATCTGGATTTCCAAAAAGTGCCTGCGCCAATAACACCCTAACTTTTTGTGTACCATCAAGATCTTTCATTAAAGTAGCGTGGTGTTGCTCTTTTATCCCTAAGTTAGAAAGTAAAGAGGCGGCATCACTTTCAGCATTCCAGCCGTTCATTTCTTCAAATTCAACCTGCAAAACCCCTACTCTTTCTCCATCGGCATCGCTAAAATCTTCTTTCATATAGATTTCATCCATCTCCTTTTTAATCTTAGCTAAAGGCTTATTTCCCAGGATTACGGTATCTAAAACCGGCGTATCATCATAAAGGTTGTGATTTTGCTCCAGTACAGACATTCGCTTTCCCGGCTCAAGATGAACACGCCCGGAAGTAGGCTCAGATTTTCCTGAGAGGATATTTAAAAAAGTAGATTTTCCGGCGCCGTTGGCTCCAATAATCCCATAGCAATTGCCCTGGGTAAAAGTGGTGTTCACTTCATCAAACAAAACACGCTTGCCAAATTGAACCGAAAGATTTGATACTGAAAGCATAAAAATAGAATTTGAAAATTTTTGCAAAAATAGCCAAACTTCAACACTTATCTAAAGATTAACGTTTTTATTATTCTTTTAACTCCCGATTAACATTCATGGTATTTGGCTCAGACTATATTTGCGGATGATGCCAAAATCAATAGCATTTCAAGTCCTTAGTTCTTAAAGATCTGCATGAAATATTATTTACTTTTTTTTCTTATCGGAGTTATATTATTTACCGGTTGTAATGACTCTCAAAAAGACCAGAAAGGAACTTTTGTTGGCGGTCAAATTATGAACCCTTACAACCCCTATTTTATTCTTTCCAAAGATAATGAGACCATAGATACGCTCTTCCTGGATCAAAATAACCAGTTTGGGAAAAATTTTAAAGGTTTAGAAGCCGGGATTTATAGTTTTAACCACCCGCCCGAAAATCAAATTATGTATTTGGAGCCCGGTGATAGTGTTTTGGTTTGGTTAAACACTATGCAGTTTGATGAATCGCTTAATTTTAGCGGTCCTGGAGCTGCTAAAAGCAGTTTTTTGCTAGATATGTTTCTTAATAATGAAAGGAACAATAACTTAATGCTTTCCTATTATAAAATAAATCCCAACGAGTTTGCCGGAATTACCGATTCTATTAAAAATAAAAGGAAAAATAAATTAGAAAAATTAAACGAAAAGAAGAATTTTTCTGAATCGTTTTTAGACCTCGCCAATAACAGTATAGATTACGATTTTTACCATCTTAGAGAACGTTACACGTTTTTAGTAAAAAAATACTATAACGAACTAGCCCAGCAAATTCCAGATGATTTTCACGATTACCGCGGCTATCTTAACTTTAACGACACCAAGCTTAAAGAGTATTACGGTTATCTTAATTTTATTGAAGATTATCTAAGAACCCGTTCTATTGAAAGATGCCTGGAAGAGTATGACACCAATGCAGATTGCTTTGAATTACACTCGGTAGACAATATTCAATATCGAATTAGCCTTGCCGATTCACTGATAGAAAAAAGCGAAATCAAAAATATATTTATAAACCGCCTGGCAATTCAAGGAATGGTATTTTCTAACAATGCTGAAAAGATTGACAGTATTCTGGGTATTCTTGAAGACATTAAGTTTAATGGAAAAAATCTTCCCGACTTAAAACAAATGGCCGGAATTCAAAAAAGCTTGCTTCCGGGGAATAATATTGGAAATTTATCTTTAACCAATTTTCAAGAAGATACCGTTTCGCTAAAAGAAATTTCAGATAAACCCATAGTTACCTATCATTGGTCTATGGAAGCACCAGAACATTATAAATGGCAACATTCTATTATTTCTACCTTACGGGAAAAATATCCTGAACTGGAATTTGTAGGAATTAATATTGATAACGACTCTCAACAATCCTGGAAGAATACTGTAGAAGTGTATGGGATGAATAAAGAGCGAGAATACAAATTAAATTCGGCTAACATCAATGTTAATCTACTCAAAAACTACCTCAACAAACTTATTTTTATAGATACACAGGGGAATATAGTAAACGGTGAAGCACAACTTAACACTCCTAATTTTGAAAGACAAATTTTGGAGTTTTTGAACAATTAAAAAGGCTATTTAGAGAGTTCTTTTAAATTTATCGTCATCCTGAACTTGTTTCAGGATCTAAGATGTTAGAAGCTGAAATAAATTCAGCTTGACGCAAACTCTCTAAATAGCCTTTCCGTAAATTTTACTTCAGCAATTTCTTATTGATTTCCCTTCTTATAATCAGATAAAAATTTCTCTAAACCAATATCTGTAAGCGGATGTTTTAATAAACCTTCAATAGAAGAAAGTGGCCCGGTCATTACATCGGCGCCTAATTTTGCGCACTCTAAAACGTGCATGGTATGACGCACAGAAGCTGCAAGAATTTCAGTTTCAAATCCGTAATTATCATATATCAACCTGATATCTGCAATAAGGTTTAAACCATCAGTAGAGATATCATCTAAACGTCCAATAAAAGGAGAAACATAAGTAGCTCCAGCCTTGGCCGCAAGCAAAGCCTGACCTGCTGAAAAAACTAATGTACAGTTGGTTTTAATCCCATTATCGCTAAAGTATTTAATCGCTTTAACCCCTTCTTTGATCATAGGAACTTTTACAATAATTTGCTCGTGCAATTCTGCCAGTTCCTCGCCTTCTCTAACAATTCCGTCAAAATCGGTTGCGATCACTTCAGCGCTCACATCACCGTCTACAATTTCACAAATTTCCCTGTAATGCTTGTAAATATTATCTTTTCCGGAAATTCCTTCTTTCGCCATCAAAGAGGGATTGGTAGTTACACCATCTAAAACCCCAAGTGCCTGGGCTTCCCTTATTTGATCAAGATTGGCGGTATCAATAAAAAATTTCATAATCTTTAATTGTTTAATGTGTTGTTTTTACAAAATTATAACTTATAATGCTTAAGCAGCATTTTTTCATAGACTTTATCGGGTAAAATTCGCTTTAAACCCACTGAAAATTTCTGAAGCGCCTCCCCTACTTTATAATGCCCACGAGGATCTTTTTCCTGAATAATTTTATACACTACTTTAGCCATGACAAATGGATCTTTCCCCGCGTCTACATCTTCATTCATCAATTTCAGGGTATTACCATAAGGTTCTTTGTAAGGAGAATCTTCCAGAACGGGAGCGTGATAACGACCGGCTGCGATATTGGTAGCAAAATCTCCGGGAGCAATATTGGTCATTTTTATATTGAAATCTTTCAATTCCATTCTAAAAGATTCGGTAGTAAGTTCTAAAGCTCCTTTTGAAGCTGAATAAATTCCGCGGTAAGGCAAACCCATATAACCGGCAATAGAAGTAATATTTATGATAAGTCCGCTGTTTTGCTTTCGCATTTCAGGCAAAACTGCTTTTATCACTTTTATAGGTCCAAAATAATTTGTTTCAAAAGCTTTTGCTATTTCTTCATCTGGAGTTTCCTCAATGGGGCCGGTAATTCCAACACCTGCATTATTGATAAGCACATCAATTTTGCCTTCCTCAGCAATTATTTGTTCAACAGCAGCGGTAATCGTTTCCTTTTTGGTTACATCTAAAGCAACCATCGCAAAAGGAGGATGAGATATCTTCGCCGGATTCCGGCTGGTACCGTAAACTTTAAAATTATGTTTAGAAAGGTATTCGCCTATAGATTTTCCAATTCCGGAAGAAGCTCCGGTTATAAGCACTACTTTTTGAGGAGATGCATTTGTTTTCATAGGCTGCAAAGATGCGATAAAATTTAGAACCTTTTAGAAACAAAAAATGGCAAGCTCCCCACATCACACCGCTACGACCGCCTACCCTTGCTGCGTTCCCGCCCTGGGGGATTCAGCAGGAGCTGGTTGTGTGGGACTTGCCGCTGCAAATATACAATCTTTCCTACTTTGCGCAAGTATTTTTTAAACCGAATTAAGTATTTTAGCAAGGTATTTAATGCAAAAGATCAATGAATAAATTTAAGTTCCTGTCCCTGTTAATATTAGGATTTTTATTTTTTTCCTGCGGAAGCAATTCTGATAAAAAAACTTCTTATTTTAAGCTGAAAACTGCCGAAAATAAGACTGAATTTAAGCTTGGAGAAACAATTGAAGGCTCTATAGAAAACCTAAAAGACCGTGAAATTGATTCTATTCAACTTTATTTTCAGCAAAAATATTTTCAAACTTTAATAGCGGAAACTTCTTTTTCGGTTCCACTTGAAAACACAAAATTAGGACGCCAAAAACTGGAAGCTATAGTTTTTTCTGAAGGGGAAACCGATACAATTAGTGAAAACCTAAAAATTTTAAACAACCAATCTCCAAAAGCATATACTTATAAAGTAATTAAGGAATACCCGCACGATAGCGAAGCTTATACTCAAGGGCTGGAATTTTATAAGGACACTTTATATGAAAGCACCGGGCAATATGGTAATTCTTCGTTAAGAAAACTCAACCTGGAAACCGGCGAAGTTTTAAATAAAATAAACCTGGAGGACACTTATTTTGGCGAAGGACTTACCATTCTTAATAACAAACTTTACCTGCTAACCTGGAGAGAAAAAGAAGGTTTAATCTACAATTTAGATGACTTTGAACAAACCGGTACTTTTAGCTATAACCAGAGTAAAGAAGGTTGGGGTTTATGTAACGACGGTAAAAAACTTTATAAAAGCGATGGCACCGAAAAAATTTGGATTCTTGATGCAGAAACTCTTGCTGAAAAAGATTTTATACAGGTAGCTACCAACACTAAAATTTATTCAAAATTTAATGAACTGGAATGGGTTGAGGGAAAGATCTATGCCAATACTTACCAGTTTCCCAGTGTGACTATTATTAACCCTGAAAACGGCGCAATAGAAGGTGTAATAGATTTTAGGGGATTGCGGGAACGCTTAGGTAATCTTGATGATTTGGATTCTCAAAATCACGTTTTAAATGGAATTGCCTATAACCAAAATACTAACAAACTTTACGTGACCGGGAAAAACTGGGACAAGGTTTTTGAAGTAGAAATAATAGAAAAATAATGGCTGAAACACCAGAAATATTTGAACAAAGCTTTTTAGTTGAAGAAAGGCATTTAGATGAACAGAACCACGTGAATAACGTGCAGTATGTACAATGGGTGCAGGATGTTGCCAAAGCGCATTGGGAAGCACGAGCCACCAAAGAGCAAAATGAGAAATTTTTCTGGATCGTGGTTACCCACGAAATAAGTTATAAGCAACAGGCTTTTTTGGGCGACAAGATTTTACTGCAAACCTATGTTGGTGAAACCACTCACGTAAAATCTGTGCGGCACGTGATTATAAAAAATGCTGAAACCGAAAAAGTTTTGGTAGAAGCCAAAACCACCTGGGCGCTTATGGATCAGGAAAAGAAAAGACCAACCAAGATTTCAGAAGAATTAAAGAAGGTTTTTCAGCAATAATTCTATTCATTTCAGAGAAGCGAAAAAAAAGCTTATTTGAAAGTGTGCTATTTCCGTCATCCTGAACTTGTTTCAGGATCTAACACGAAAAAAACTTTTTCAAATAAGCTTTTAAAATTATATCCAGTATTGAAAGAATTACACTTTAAATAGTGGTTTTCCCTTCATCATAGCTTTTACTTCATTTTTAACCGCTTCCAGTTCACTATCATTATCTATATTAGTGATCACACGCTCAATAAAATCTACAATTTTAGACATATCAGCTTCAATAAGTCCGCGGGTTGTTACTGCAGCGGTACCAATTCTAATTCCGGAAGTTACAAAAGGTGATTTATCATCAAAAGGAACCATATTTTTATTAACGGTAATTTCAGCTTTACTTAAAGCTTCTTCAGCTTCTTTTCCGCTTACATTTTTATTTCTAAGATCTATAAGCATACAGTGATTATCGGTACCACCGGAAATTATATCATAACCTTTATCCATAAATGCTTCGGCAAGTTTCGCTGCATTCTTTTTAACCTGAACTGTGTAATGCAAAAACTCATCGGTTAAAGCTTCACCAAAGGCAACCGCTTTTGCAGCGATAATATGCTCTAAAGGCCCACCCTGGTTTCCAGGGAAAATTCCGCTGTTAAGCAAAGTAGACATTTTTTTAGGTTTTCCGTTTTTCAATTTTTGACCAAATGGATTATCAAAATCTTTACCCATCATTATAATTCCGCCACGAGGCCCACGAAGAGTTTTGTGCGTGGTTGAAGTTACAATATGGCAATGTGGCATTGGGTCACTAATTAATCCTTTGGCAATAAGCCCGGCAGGATGCGCAATATCTGCAAACAAAATTGCGCCAACACTATCAGCTATTTCTCTAAATCTTTTATAATCTATTTCTCGTGAATATGCCGATGCTCCAGCAATAATCATTTTAGGTTTTTCTTTTTTGGCAATTTCAGCTACCTGGTCGTAATCTATAAGTCCGGTTTCCTTGTCTACCCCGTAAAATACAGGATTATAAAGTTTTCCGGAGAAATTTACCGGAGAACCGTGGGTTAAATGCCCACCATGAGAAAGATCAAATCCTAAGAATTTATCTCCCGGGTTAAGGCAGGTATGAAATACCGCGGTATTCGCCTGTGATCCCGAATGGGGCTGTACGTTGGCATATTCGGCATTAAATAATTCCTTTAAACGATCTATAGCCAGTTGTTCTACTTTATCTACCACTTCGCAACCGCCATAATAGCGTTTGCCCGGGTAACCTTCAGCATATTTATTGGTAAGTACAGAACCTGCAGCTTCCAGAACCTGCTCGCTCACAAAGTTCTCACTGGCAATTAACTCAAGTCCGTTAAGTTGGCGTTCTTTTTCTTCCGCAATCAAATTAAAAATTTCGGTGTCTCGTTGCATTTCAAAAGTTTACGTTAAATATTCATCAAAAGTAAGAAATACATTCGGTTAATAACAGGAAAATAATATATTTGGATTCATTAGATTTCTTAATAAAAACAAAAAATTATATGCCTATTACAGCTAACGACCCAAATAGAAAAACCTGGTTGGAAACTTCGGAAAATACCGATTTCCCTATTCAGAATATTCCTTTTGGGGTATTCCTAACCCGGGACGATGTAATTACCATAGGCTCCCGTATTGGAGACTTTGCGATAGACCTTGGCGCACTGCACCAATTGGGCTATTTTGAAGGAATCCCGTTAACCGATGATATATTTTTACAGGATACCCTAAACGATTTTATCTCTGACGGAAAAAAGACATGGCGATTGGTACGTAACCGAATTGCCGAAATTTTTGACGCAAAAAATGATAAATTAAGGGATAATGAAGAGCATAGAAGCCGTGTACTTTTTACGCTAGACGAGATTGAAATGCAAATGCCGGTTCAGGTGGGTGATTATACCGATTTTTATTCGAGCAAAGAGCACGCTACCAATGTAGGAACAATGTTTCGTGATCCAGACAATGCATTATTACCAAACTGGCTACACATTCCTGTAGGTTATCACGGAAGAAGTTCTTCTATAATCCCAAGTGGAATCCCGGTACACCGGCCACAGGGACAAACAAAACCAAAAGATTCTGATACTCCTGTATTTGGACCTTCAAAAAGAGTAGATTTTGAAGTTGAAATGGCTTTTATCACTACAGACGCTAATCCGTTAGGAGAACCAATACCCATAGAAGAAGCCGAAGAATACATTTTTGGAATGGTATTGTTTAACGACTGGAGCGCAAGAGATATCCAGGTATGGGAATATGTACCTTTAGGGCCATTCCTTGCCAAGAATTTCGCTTCTTCAATTTCACCGTGGATTGTTACTTTAGATGCTTTAGAGCCTTTTAGAACTGAAGGACCTAAACCTGAAGTAGAATTATTTCCATACTTGCAAAGCACTGGCAAGAAAAGCTTTGATATTAATCTTGAAGTTTCCCTTAAACCGGAAAATTCTGAAGAAACTCCGCTGTCAAAAACCAATTTCAAGCATATGTACTGGAATATGAGTCAGCAATTAGCACATCATACCGTTAATGGTTGCCCGGTAAATTCTGGAGATATGATGGCTTCGGGAACTATTTCAGGGAAAACCCCAGATAGTTATGGTTCTATGTTAGAATTATCCTGGAAAGGTGAAAAGCCAGTAAAACTTAAAGATGGTAGCGAACGAAAATTCATTGAAGATCACGATACGGTAATTATGCGTGGTTATTGCGAAAGCAAAGGCCGTAGAATTGGTTTTGGCGAAGTAAGCAGCCAATTATTACCGGTTTTTGAACCTAAGAAAAAGTAAAATATTTTGAACCTATATAAAAGAGGCTGTCTGAAAAGGCAG
>NZ_DCAP01000007.1:0-178581 GCF_002311535.1 Salegentibacter sp. UBA1130
TAATCCCTATCTTCCTACTCTATTTTGAGTATTTCAAAAGTACTATAGAACATCAAACTATTCGGTTACACCTTCATTTCTGATGTTCATATTCTGTTACACTTTAAAAGTAGAAGGGATTGGTGTCCGCTGGTTGTTTAATGAAACTCTTTTTCCTGGAAGCACGAAATGGGAATGTGCTGAGTGGAATATTTGATCGATCTTTTACCTCCAGAAAATACGTAATTCATGATTTTATTCTTAATATTTTGTTAATAACTATAAGAAAAACGCTTTATACTTGTGTGGATAATTTATAGATTTGGATTCCCTACACTAATTATAATTCAAAGTTTACTCGCATAGATAAAATGAAGTCGGTTATCATAAATAGATGCGACTTCTATATACTTTTCGAGTTTTTAAACTTAAAGTAAGCCCTGATTATATTTAATTAGGAAATTAAAAATAGCAGATTCATCGCTAAAAGCAAGTGTATCAATGTAATTGACGGCGGCGAAGCCATGTAATTTTTTGATTAAGATGTATGGCTTTAAAAAAGGGAATAACCAGAATGCATTTTAATATATAAGGATAAAGGTTGAGTATTTTTCTCCATATAGGTTTGCCAGGTTACAAGAATATATTTCTTTTATTCTTCAGGATATTTAAAAACAAAAAAGCCGAAATAAATTCGGCTTTTTCAGTCACTTTAGGACAACCATCTTTCAAAATTTAAAGGATGGCCCCTCTTGCCCATAAAGTGTCCCCAACACGTTTGTTTTTAATTAATTAGCTCCTTCTGTATCAGAACAACTCCAGTTCTCCATATCGTCCCAATCATCTTCTTCATATTCCTCTGTCCATAAACTACAATCCTTGTAACTTTCATAAAAGTTGATAACGGCCTGTCTATAATCTTCACAATTTTCTTCTGTTGGATTATTAATGTAAGTATTGGCTACGGTCATCACATCTTCATAAGAGTTTTCAAAATCGGTACAGCCTGCACTTATATCGTCCGTCTCCTCAATACTGTCATCATCTTCGGAACATGCAGTGAGAAATACAAGTGAAAAGAATGTTAACAGTGATAAAAATTTTATTCTTTGATTCATAATATTGATTTATTGGTTAATAAATTACTTATTACATATTCTTAAACCAGGTTTCAAATTTACTCCCCAGTACCGGCACAGGTTCCTGTTTTCCGTTTACAGCATTTAGGAGGCCCATAATCCATAAAACAAGCAGGCAAAGCGAACCTGCAAAGCTTGCAACCCATCCTAAGACTGGAATAAGTCCTACTATAAAAATGGCAAAGCCAACAAGGCACAATCCCAGAGATTGTTTTATATGATAAGTAGCAAACTCGTTGTTTTTATCTTTATTCATTATAAAAGCTGCTACCAGGCCTATTAGGGTTAGATAAGCTATAATTCCTATAGATTTGTCTTCGGTTTTCTCAATATTTCCGGCTAAACTTTCTTGGTTTTCCATAGTTGAATTTATAAGACGTGTTTTTATAGACTAAATTTTACACCTGCACCTAATACTAATTGGCCGCCGTCTATAATCACATATTTCACTTCAGCAAAAGGAGTGATATTACTATCTATATTAAAATTGGCACCTGCTCCCAGGTTTAGTCCAAACCGGCCATCGCTGGATTCAACACCTCCAAAACTTTCATCTCCCCAGTCAAAACTTACATGGGTATAATTAAGTCCGCCAAGTCCATAAAAACCCAGGTTTTCATTATTCACAAAATAATAGTTTGCATTTCCATTAATCTCCCACCAGTTTAGACTTCCACCATATTGATCACCCGGGAAATAATAAATAAAGGCCGGTGAAATGCTCAGGTTTTCAAGAATGGGAAATTCAGCATTAGCTCCAGCACCAATAGCTTCTACTTCGGTTCCATAATTTAGCATTACGCCAATTCGAGTGTCTTGTTGAGCTGAACTCACATAAATTCCTGTAAAAAAGAAAAAAATAGCTGCTAGTAATTTAGTTTTCATAATGAAGGTTTAATTAGTCGGTTTTCGTTTTGATTTCTGAGTGTGAAGATGCAAGCATTATCTTCGGTTTTCAAGACTTAATGAGTATAAGCACCTTATGAATTAGTTAAATGAAGAATTGTAATAATTGGGTTGTTTCAGCTAAAAAATCAGTTTCTCTAAGTCAAAACCCTGTTTCCCTAATATAAAAGCGTATTTTATCCTTAATTTTTTATTAATTGACTAATAACAATTAAATTAGGTAAGCAATAAATTTAAAAGCCGCTCCTTAACATTTAATTCCACCCTTTAGAAGAATAAATTTTCGAAAAGATGAAAGTAGCTATAATAGACGATGAAGTACACTGCGTAGAAGGCCTGGTGCTCCATCTGCGTAAAAATTTTCCTGATGCTGAAATCATCTATAAGGGTACCCGGCCGGAATCTGCTCTAGAAGTCTTGCCAAACACAAAAGTAGATTTAATCTTTCTTGATGTGGAAATGCCGGGAATGAATGGCTTTGAACTGTTAGATCAATTACCGGAAACTAATTTTGATGTTATTTTTACTACAGCCTACAGTCAATATGCCGCCCAAGCTTTTAAAGCTAAGGCTGTAAACTATTTGCTGAAACCCATAGATGAAACCGAATTTAGGGAGGCAATTTTAGACTGGCAGGAGGAGCGCAAGAAGAAAAACAATCTTTCTTCTGAAAAAATAAGCGACTTGCTTACTTATATGCGGCGGGAAGGTATTTTAAAAAATAAAATTGCGCTCCCGGTGGCCGATGGGTATGAGTTTATTGAAACTAATGAAATTCTCTATGCACAAAGTCAGAATAACTACACGCAGCTTTTTCTCTCTGATAAGCGAAAACTGGTGCTTAGTAAAACTCTGAAAGAATTTGAAAAGCTACTGGACAAGTATTTCTTTATTCGCATTCACAAGTCTTACCTCATCAATCCAAACTATATGAAAAAATATTACAAAAATGATGGTGGCTATTTGGTCATGCAGGATGGGAAAACCATTCCTGTGAGCAAAACCAAAAAAGATTTAATCACCAGTCTTTTTGATGCCATCACTAAAACTTCCTAAACCTGATAAAATCTATGGCACTGCTTCAGTTTAGAAATTTCAGAATATTAATTTTGGTGATTTTTCCTGCAATTTTTTTCCTCTCTGCCGGTTTATCAGCCCAGTCTAAAATAGACAGTCTAAGCACTCAATTTCAGCAGGCCGAAAGTGATTCGCTTAAAGTAGTCACACAAATTCAATTAAGCAGGCAAATTCATCGTGAGGCACATAATGAGGAGAAAGAATTACAGTATGCACAAGGAGCGGTGCAAAAAGCGCTGCAGTTAAACGATACCTTGCTGTACGCCCTTGCTTTAGATAATTTAGGACTATTATTTCGTTACCACCAAAATTACGACGAATCTTTACCGCTGCATACAAAAGCCTACAACCTGGTAAAAGACAAAGACATCAATCCGCTTAACAAGATGATATTTGCCAACAATGCTGGAGTAGCGGGGCGTTATAATCATAATTATGATACGGCGGTTTCCTATTATATGGAAGCGCTTAAAATTGCTGAAAGGGAAAATGATCTTAAAAATATTGCTATTGCCAGCAATGGTATTGGCAACGCTTTAACTTCCATTCCAGGCCGTGCCGACCAGGCTTTAGACTATTTTGAACGATCCCTGGAAGCCGAAAAAGAACGTAATAACAGTCTTGGTGTGGCAATGAATTACCTTTCTATTGGAGATTATTATATCGATAAAAGTAATTTTACCAAAGCCAGGGAGTATTTAAACGAGCTTCTGGAAATTAACCGCGAGAGAGAAGACCAATATGGTTTGGCGATTACCAACGAATTTTTAGGAAAATCTTATTTGGTAGAAGGCCGAAATTTGAACCGGGCTAAAGAATTCTTTACTATTTCTCTTGAAGGTTTTCAACAAATTGGAGATAGGCAAAAACAAGCTGAAATTTTATCCAGTCTGGGCGATATTGAGCAAAAACAAGGCCGGCCTATAAGTGCAGAAGAATATTACCAGAATTCACTTGACCTAGCTTCAGGCTTAAACTTACACGGTTTGCTGATGCAAAACTACCTGCGAATGGCGCATCTAAAGGAAGAGACCGGTGAACCCGTTGAAGCTTTATCTTATTTCAAGCAGGGAAAAGCTTATGAAGACAGCATAAAACTAAGTGAACAGAATGTAGAAATAGCAGCCCTGGTACGAAAATACGACCTGGAAAAGAAGGAAAGTCGAATTGAATTGCTTCAAAAAGACCGGGCACTACAGGAAGCCCGGCTGGATACCCAGGAACAATTGCTGGAAGAACGCCGAATTTTAATGCTATTGATGGGAATTGGATTATTGCTCATTTTAATAATTTTCTTTTTGCAATACCGCAATGCCCAAACAAAAAAGAAAACCAACGCACGTATTTTAAAGGAAGAGAAGGAAAAAATGAAAGCGATTTACGAGCGTAACCTTGCCCGTGCTGAAATTTTGGTAACCCGCCTGCAAATAAATCCGCATTTTTTATTTAATAGTCTTAATGCAATTACATACCTCATCCAAACCAAGGAAAACGAAAAGGCTATGAAATACCTGGTAGTTTTTAGTCGTTATACCCGAATGGTTTTGGAAACCTCTCAAAAACATATTATTCCGCTTAGTGAAGAAATAAAACTCACCCGTTACTACCTAACCCTGGAAGAAAATCGTTTTGAAAAAGATTTCACTTACAAGATTAAGGTAGAAGAATCGGCAGTAAAAGGCATTAGTATTCCCCCGCTTTTACTGCAGCCGTTTATTGAAAATGCGATTTGGCACGGCTTGTTGCCAAGCAAACGCGATAAAAAACAACTCTTTATAAATATTATTCCCAATGAAAAGGAAATCACTATAATTATAGACGATAATGGGGTAGGCCGAAAAAATGCCGGGAGAAAAACAACCTCTGGTAAAAAACATAAAAGTATGGGAATGCAAATTATTCAGGAGCGTATAAGCCTGTATAACAAAAGCTACTCAGGAAAGATTACCTATGAAATTATCGATAAAAAAGATGAAAATTGTAAACCTGAAGGTACAAGGGTGGTGTTAACACTCCAAAGAATAGAAGGGAAAAAACCAGGTGATAACTTCAATAAATTTGAAGCCCTCCCTTCCGAAGCGGAGATTTCTTAAATGAGTACGATTATAGGTTTTTCTCTTTTTAATCATACGGGAATTTAGAGGGATTAGACATTAACCTTAATTGATAGGGTGAGTTCTCCTTTAAAATTTGAAAAAGCCCCAAACAGTATATTTGGGGCTTTTTCTTTTTGTAATCTCCAATTACTTCAAGCATAGTTTTATTAAAGATTGTAAGCTTTCTCGGCTTCTTCCATGAGATCTTTCATTGTAAAAACTCCATCTTCACCATGCGTTGGTACCCAATCTCGATTGTTGCCTAAAAACGACTCTCTATCAAGTTCTAAAAGACCTATAAGCACTTCTGCAACTATTCTGCCGCCCACCGGACCCAAGCCTTCTCCTGATGAGAACTGTGTGTCATCATCCTGTCTACCTATTACTTCTGCTTCTGCCAAAATATAATACCAAAGCGGTATGCCTGCAGACAAATCAACATCCTCCATTTTCACCTTGTTGTTCACAAAGTCTACCACTTGCTCAATTTCGCTTTCTTCCCGTTGCATATGTCTCGCAACATTTTCTCCAGAAGGTAGAAGAAAGCTTTGGCCTCTTCTAAAATTCCTTGTTGCTAAAGATTTATCATTGGGATCATCAGAGGGCACAAAAGGTAATTCCAGTAAAATAGGGGCCAGGGTGGTATCCAGTTTTTCGGCCTTTTGGAAATCTGTACCAAAATCGAAAAAAGCGTCCCACTCAATAGCCTGGTCGCTACTGGTAATTCTTGAAAAACCTTTTCCAAATTCACTAGAAAAGATACTTTTCATATCGCCGTCTTGTTGTAGTTTTAAATTCTGCGCAATCATAGTATGACCGAATCTAAATGCTGCTACAGAAAATTCTACCGGAATAAAAGCACTATAGATAGGTTTATAAAATTTACGGCCATTACCTAAAATATCAGCCACTAAATATTTCCCGCACATTATTGGTAGAAATTCATTAACAACAACCCATTGATAATGCCATGTGGTTATTTTTCTTGCTTCTTCGTATAAATGCTCAGGACTATAATCTGAATTAGCGTCTTTAAGCATTTTATAATTGGCATTATAAAATCTAATTAAAGCTAGCTGCATTTGAGAAATCACCCTGTTTTCATCATTTCTGGGATCTCCAATTACAGCAGTTCCCTTTCCATTCCGTTGCAGATCATGCTTTTCCGTAGCTTTATTTTGATCCATATTATTGTTACTCAATGCGGTTAACAGATAAAAACCTTCCTCTCTTGGTCGGTATAAAAAAGGATCATCCTCGGGGCCACCTCCAAAAACACTATCCAGATCTAAATTAGCAGAACGTGAGTTTTCAATTTCATTTGGATTATTAATACTACTAAAACTTGTAGAGGTATCAAAAGTAATATCATGGTCTATAAACTGACCAAAAAATACCATTCCTAACGGAACTGAATCAGTAAATTTAGGAGAATTACCTCCATTCATTGGTCCATCTATTTTCCCCAACCCAGCTAACTGCGATGGCGGATTATAAAGTGGAGGCAATTCTCTAAACATTCTGCCAAAACGGCCAAAACTTTCTTTTTCAAAAGAATGATGCGAACAAAGCACGTTTTTACCCTCAAAACTGTGCATTCCATGGTGATTTGAATCTGACATGATAAACTGGTTTTTAATTATTAATAAAATTTTTAATACGGTATATCCCTGGAGCCTATAGATATTTCATCTTGCGGGTGCAATTTGAAATACGCTAAGCCGGGTATAATAGTTTATCTATCACCTTCTAATTGATCATAAAAAATGACCGTCTAGGGTGAATAGAGCTAAAATCGGGATATAAATAACCCGGGATTATAAAAGATTGTAGGGGATATGTTGAGGGTATAATCTTAAAATAAACCTGTGTTGGGATTAGGGTTTATTTTCTTTGATTCTAATAAAAAAACTTGAAATTACACTTAATTTAGAAAGAGTTTCATTCAAATATAAATATCAAAAACTACTGAAAATTAGCGCTTTAAATCAACTTTGAAGCAATGTAATAAAAAATTTTAACTATTCTTCTTAAAAGAAAAATATTTTTCAGCTTCTATTTTATGCTACTATTTTTTAATAAATCATAATTTTTATCACTTTACCTCTAAAGGGGTATCTACTTAATAATAGTTTAACCTTTTTGAGCAATGTTTATGAAAAATTTAAAAAACCTTATTTTCTATAGTTAGAACCGGCACTTATTTTTACGAATTCACGCTATTAAAATAATTTTTTAAAACTAACTAATGATTTTTCAAAACTCTAACCTTCAGCAAAATGGGCCAAGTTATGTAATAAAGAAAATGTTTTTTGTCATTTTCTGTTGTATTTTTTTATTAACCACCAATAATACCTACGGCCAGTTTTTTGAAAAAGAAGATTCATTTATTGAAAAATCTGGAGATGCTTCGGTTATCTTGCTTCCGGTTTCGGCCTTTGCTACTTCTTTAATTTTAAAAGATAAAACCGGGTCCTGGCAATTTACAAAAGGGTTTTTACTCAATTTGGCAGTAACCGGCGCAGGAAAGTATTTAATAAATAAAGAACGGCCGCTGCAGGGTGGAGGTTATGCTTTCCCTTCGGGACATACCTCGGTTGCTTTCCAGGGAGCTTCATTTTTTCATCGTAGATATGGTTTTAAATATAGTATTCCTGCCTATATTCTTGCCGGTTTTACGGGATATAGTAGATTAAATGCGAAACGGCACGATGGATGGGATGTGCTGGCAGGTGCAGCAATAGGAATAGGTAGCACCTTCTTTTTCACCACTCCCTATGAAGATCAACAAATGGAAGTCACTTTTTCCAGTGGAGATGATGCTTATCTCCTGGGTTTCAGATACACGTTTTAAACAGTAATTTTTTTATTTATTTAGCTGTTTGGGAATACCGGGCGTAGGTTTATCACTAATTTCAAGGCTGAAAATGAATGTATTAGCTTTTTCCTTCCCGGCAAAAAATTAGGATAATGTGATTTTCATCATTTTTATAAAATTATTCTTGCTATAGGTTTGCATACTTACTGAACTAATTTACAGTGGTATGAATGTACTTATTTTGACAGATCTCTCTGAGGTAGCAAGAAACGCCGGAAGTTATGCAGTACAGTTTCTGGGCGATATTCCGGTGAATTTTTATATGCTTAATATAAGGGAATTTAATCCTGAAGCCAGCCTGGAAGAGGAAAAGAAGGAACTTGCCCTAAGAAAGTTGCACCAAAGAATGGACGAACTTCAGGAAATAAGCCAGAATAAAGATCACAATTTTTTCGCTTTATATTCAGAAAGTGATCTCCTAACAGCCACTCGTAAATATGCCGATGAGAAAAATGTAGACCTTATTGTTATGGGAGCGGCTCATAAAGGCCGTTCTCCCTTCACAATTATTGGTAACCACACTTATGAAGTCATAAAAAAAATAAGATATAATATTTTAGCGGTAGCTGAGCATTGCCAGTATAAACCTATAGAGAAAATGATATTCCCAATAGCTTATTCCACTTCCCTAAACAAAGATGTTTTTGCCATCTTTAATAAACCACAAATAGCTGAAGGTACAGCTTTAACCGTGGTAGAAGTAGGAGATCCCGCGAAGGGAGTAGACGTGGAAGCCGGAAGAGAAATTTTCTCTCAAATTAAGAACAGGATAGTGAAAGTGATACCATTTAAAGATAAAAACATTTTTTCTGATGATAACCTACAAAAAATCCAGGATCGTTTTGATATGATCGTTATGATGGGGAAAAACCTGGGCTTATGCGATAGTTTTCTTCATACCAAGCGCGGTATTTATTCTAAAGTATCAAATTCACTTCCCATTCTGGTGTTACATTAATTTTTGAAACAATCTATTTTCCAAATCTCTTTATTATTTACCTGCCCTTGTAAGCTCCCGGTAAAGAAATTCTTTCAGCTCCTGGTTTTCCAATTCTAATCTACTGTTTTCTTCTAGTAAGGAAGACTGCACTTCCAGTTCAATAAAAGTTACTATAAGTCCGTTAATTACTTCTTCATTTTCAGAAAAACAAGGTTGAATGCACTTTAAGAATCTGCGTTCATCATTTATTTTAATTTCTTTTTTGAGCACGGTTTCAGTAATTAAAACACCTCTAATATTTTCAATAAAAGAGCTGTGTTTCATTTTTTCTTTAATCCCGCAAATATTCCTTTCTAAATGTTCTTTTTTCAGCTCAAAAAGTTTTCCAGCGACCGGGGTAAAATCTTTTAAATATAATTCAGCATCAATAAAAAGTTGAGGAACAATAGAATTTTCAAAATACTGCTTTAAAAAATTATTCTGGATAGAACTATTGCGCATAGTATCTTCCTGAATTTTATGAGTAGAGATCATGATGTTACGATTATTGAATAAAACAAATTAGAGAATTCGGAGTGCCAGAATTCTGACAAACCGAATTCTCATTATAAAAATGCACGGGTAATTGTGGCTGGCTAAATCTTGTTTAGCCTTAGTTTAAATTAACCCCCGACTTTCCTTCTGCCTTTCATTTTCTTTTCTTCAAGTTTACGTGCAGCTTTTTCTTGTTTTCGTGCTTTTAAATCGACTTTTGAAGGTTTTAATTTTGTACCTCGCTTTGCCATTTTATTATAATTTTAATGTGAACAAAAATTTTAATTAAACACATGCCTGTAGTAAAACCTTTATATAGCGAGTTGGGTTTCCCGTTAAGGGAAATAATAAATACCTTGAGGCAAGCCTCAAAAACTTTTAAATCTCGATTATCGAGTAAGTTATAATTGAAATAAAGGATACAGATTACGTAAGCACACTCGCGAGTGCTTAATAAGTCGGAAAGATGATCTTAAGTTTAGAAAAAGCCTTGTTCATAGCTAAATCACTAAAAATTAAAATATTAACCCGCAATTTACAACCTTCTTTCATATAAACCAAAAAGAAAAAAATAAAGGCAAGAAAGAAGATTTGGAATGGGGCAGGGGGGAATCTTTAAATCCCAGAGGTGGAGTTTTAAGTTTAAAAATCTTCTTTTTGTACCTTTAGAATTGGTATTTTTAAATTATTAATCGGGAGTGAGAAATAGCAGTATTTATGGAGAGTCTTATTAAGAAAACTATAGAAAGGACCCTGGGTGAAGAAATTTCTCCAGAAATGCTTACCGATTTAAATAAACTATCTTTTGAAAAAACCTACGAGAAAAAGGAATATTTAGTTGAGGCCGGTAGCACCTGTAATTACCAGTTTTTTATTCTTAAAGGAGCTTGTTTTTCTTATTATCTTAGTGAAAGAGGCGATAAAAATGTTATACAACTGGCTATTGAAGAATACTGGATAACAGATGCTTCCAGTTATTTTAGAGGTACCGAAGCTGTTTCAACTATTGAGGCGTTGGAACCCACCAGGGCATTGCTTATTAATAAAGAAAACTTCGAAAAACTCTGCCGTATGCACCCGTTATTCGATAGGTTTTTTAGAATTTTACTCCAAAATTCCTTAGCTTCCTTACATACAAGAATTGCCAAAACCATTAGTGAAGATGCAGATCATAGATATAAAAGTTTTTCAAAACGCTATCCGCATTTTATTAAACGCATTCCCCAATATCTTATCGCATCTTACCTGGGAATTAAACCCCAATCTTTAAGCAGGATTCGTAAGAATCTCTATTAAACTCCCGGTTTATTAACATAGGTGAATTAATTTAATAAGTTTCTTAGCCATCTTTGTATATCTATTTTTTAAGTAACTTAAGAAGTAGAATTTTACTAATGCCTCATAGCAAAATAGGCTTGGTAAGTTTTTAGGATTTTTATCTCGATTATCGGGTAAGGTTTTTATTCAATATTATAAAAAATAAATATGAAAGTTAAAATATGGTCAGATGTAAGATGTCCTTTTTGCTACATCGGAAAAAAGAAATTTGAAGCTGCGCTGGCAAAATTTCCGCAGGAGAATAAAGTGGAGGTTGAATGGAAAAGTTATCAATTAGACCCTAATCTACAAACAGATCCTAATCTTAGCACCCTGGAGTATTTTGTTAAAACAAAAGGTGTAAGCGAAGCACAGGCAAGAGAAATGTTTAGCGGCGCAACCAATATGGCTGCTGAAGTAGGTCTTAAGTTCAACCTGGAAACTTCGGTTACCGCCAACTCGTTTATGGCGCACAGGCTTATTCAATTAGCTAAATCTAAAGGCCTGGGAAACGAAATTGAAGAAGCTCTGTTTAAAGCTCATTTTGAAAAAGCAAAAAATATAGATGATGCTGAAGTTTTACAGGAAATAGGTACTTCTATAGGGCTAAAAGCGGAAGAAGTAAAAAGCACCTTACAATCTGATGCTTTTGCTTATGATGTGAAACAGGACGAAATGGAAGCCCGTAATATTGGGGTAAGAGGTGTTCCGTTTTTTGTAATAGATGATAAATATGCTATCTCAGGAGCTCAGCCATCCGATGCTTTTTTACAAACCCTGAAGAAAGCCTGGGAAGAATTTAAACCGAAAAAAAATCAGTTGGAAATTTCTAAAGGAGATTCGTGTTCAACTGATGGAAATTGTGATTAAAAAATAGAATTATGAAAATAGCACTAATAGGCGCCACAGGTTTTGTGGGATCTGAAGTTTTAAAAGAGGCATTAGATAGAGGCCATGAAGTAACCGCCATTGCGCGTAATACAAAAAATATTGCTGAAGCCCATTTGCTTAAAAAAGTAGAAGTAGATGTGAAAAATATAGAAAAACTGGCTAACGCAGTTAAGGATAGTGAAGTTGTGATAAGTGCATTTAATCCGGGTTGGTCTAATCCTAATATTTATAATGATTATTTGGAAGGAGCCAAAGCTATACAACAGGCCGTAAAAGAAGCTGGTGTAAAGCGATTAATAGTTGTTGGCGGTGCCGGTAGCCTGTTTTTAAATGAAAGAACAAGGGTGATTGATTCTCCAAATTTTCCGGAAGAAATTAAACCCGGAGCAACGGCGGCCAGCGAATATCTTGAAATTCTTAAAAGAGAAAAAGAACTGGATTGGACTTTCTTTAGCCCTGCAATTGGTATGGCTCCCGGGAAACCTCAAAAACGTAGAAATACTTATAGAAAAGGCTTTGAAAAACCCGTATTTGATGAAGACGGGAAAAGCGAGTTATCTGTGCAGGATACTGCCGTGGTCCTGGTAGATGAAGCCGAGAATGGAGCACATATAAAACAACGCTTTACAGCCGCATATTAAACAATGAAACTTTATTAATTAATCTAAACTAAATATTATGAAACAAGTATTTTCTTTTTTGTTTGTCGCTTTTTTAAGCACAAGCATTTTCGCACAAACAACCTGGAAAGCCGATCCGGCTCATACCCAGGTTTCTTTTGACATTGTACACCTTGGAATTGCCGAAATAGAAGGTCAATTTGGAGAATTTGAAGGCAGTATTACAGCATCTGAAGACGATTTTAGTAATGCTGAATACGAAATGGAAATAGATGTAGCCTCTATTAACACGGGTGTGGACAGAAGGGACGGTCACCTTAAAAGTGCTGATTTCTTTGATGTAGAAAACCATCCTAAGATGAGTTTTAAAAGTAATTCTTCAGAAAAAATTGGTGATAATAAATATAAAGTAACCGGAGATCTTACTTTTCACGGCGTTACAAAACCTGTTACTTTAGAGGTTTGGCATCGTGGTACAGTAGAAAATCCGCAGAGTAAAAATTTAACTTCCGGTTTTGCAATAACAGGAACCATAAAACGATCTGACTTTAATTTAGGAGCCGATTTCCCTGAGCCAATGCTTAGTGACGAGGTAAATATTGAAGTAGACGGAGAATTCATTAAACAATAAATATCTGGAGGAGGCTATAAGTTATATTTAAAAAATTTAGCAGCCTCCTCTTTTTAAAGTAAATAAAATGTCGACCCTTTCAGATTTTAATAAATTCACAGTCAACCTGCCCAGGCAGGAGCAACCAATGCCCGTTTTGTTTATTGGTCATGGTTCACCTATGAATGGCATTCAGGATAACGAATTTAGTTCCGGTTGGAAGAAAATGGCTAAAGACATGCCTACTCCAAAAGCTGTTTTGGTAGTTTCGGCCCATTGGCTCACGAACGGAACCAGAATTACCAGTATGGAATTTCCTAAAACCATTCATGATTTTGGAGGTTTTCCTCAGGAATTATTTCAGGTTCAGTATCCTGCGCCGGGAAGTCCTGCAATAGCTCGGGAAACTAAAAACCTGGTAAAATCTACAGCGATTGTAGAAGATCATGATTGGGGTTTAGATCATGGCGCCTGGACCGTAGTTAGGCATATGTATCCCGAAGCAAATATTCCTATTTTGCAACTTAGTATAGACCATAGTAAAGACGAAAACTATCATTTTGAGCTTGCTAAAGAACTAATGGAACTTAGAAATAAAGGAGTTTTAATTATTGGTAGCGGTAATATGGTTCATAATCTAAGAATGTTGGCCTGGGATAAAATAGAAGAACCGGGTTATGGTTACGATTGGGCTTTGGAGATGAATGATAAATTCAAAAAGTATATTTCTGAAGGTGATTTTAGTAGGCTTATTAATTATAAAAACCTTGGAGCTGAGGCGAAACTGGCCATTCCTACTCCAGAACATTATATTCCCTTGCTTTACACCCTTGGGCTCAAAGCTAAAAATGAAAAACTTTCCTTTTTTAATGATAAAGCCGTAGCGGGTTCTTTAACAATGACTTCAGTTAAAATTGGCTGATGCTGTTTCTTTCTAAAATAAATGTCTTTAAATTCTTAGCAGAAATATTCTAAAAAGAATTTCTGAATATTAAATCTCCGAAAACGTTTGAATATTTTCCTTTATACTGATGCCCGTCATTTTTCAACACTTCCTTTGCATATAATTTTGTGGTTATAAAAGCAGTAAAGATGATGACCACAACACCACTTACCGATCTTGAAATTGCTCAAAAGATTGAGTTAAAACCTATTACTGAAATTGCCAAAAAATTAGCCCTTGATGCTGAAGAAATTGAAATGTACGGAAAGTACAAAGCCAAACTTCCGCTAAATAGAATTAATAAAGAAAAGATAAAAAATAACAACCTTATCCTGGTTTCTGCAATTTCGCCAACTCCTGCTGGTGAAGGGAAAACAACGGTTTCTATAGGACTGTCTGAAGCTTTAAACCAACTTGGCAAAAAAACTACAGTAGTTTTGCGTGAACCTTCTTTAGGTCCTGTTTTTGGTATTAAAGGTGGTGCCACAGGAGGAGGTTTCTCCCAGGTTCTTCCTATGGAAGATATAAACCTTCATTTTACGGGAGATTTTTCAGCGATAGAAAAAGCTCATAATCTTCTTGCTGCCCTGGTAGATAATAATATTCAGTCAAAAATAAATAATCTGGGACTCGACCCTCGTACTATTTCGCTTAAAAGAGTGATGGATGTCAACGATCGTGCGCTTAGAAATATTGTAATTGGACTTGGAGGAACAGGATCTGGAATTCCGCGGGAGAGTGGATTTGACATTACTGCGGCTTCAGAAATTATGGCCATAATGTGCCTTGCCGAAAACCTGGACGATTTAAAAGGACGTTTAGGAAATATTTTTATTGGTTATACTTATGGAAAAAAGCCAATTTTTGCACGAGATCTTAATGCTGAAGGTGCAATGGCGACCTTACTCAAAGACGCGCTTAAACCAAACCTGGTACAAACTATTGAAGGTAATCCCGCAATTATTCATTTAGGTCCTTTTGCAAATATTGCCCAGGGAACCAACTCAGTTATTGCCACGCGAATGGGGATGAGCCTTTCAGATTATACGGTGACCGAGGCTGGTTTTGGCTTTGATCTTGGTGCAGAAAAATTTCTTGATATTAAATGCCAAAGCGCTGGTTTGGCGCCTAAAGTGGTGGTAATGACCACTACTATTAGGGCTCTTAAGTATCACGGTGGAGCGGATTTAAAAACACTTACAATTCCTAATGTTGAGGCTTTAATTAATGGGCTTCCCAACCTTGAGAAACACCTGGAGAATGCAAAATTGTATAATATAACCCCCGTTATTGCCATTAACAGGTTTTATAGTGATAGCGATGAAGAAATACAGGTTATTTTTGATTTGGCCCAAAAATTAAATATTAAGGTTGCTCTTTCTGATGGTTGGGCAAAAGGTGGAGCAGGAGCGTTAGACCTGGCGGCCAAAGTAATAGAAGCTATAGAAGAAAATAGTTCTGATTTTAAACCCCTGTACAAATGGGAGCAGGATGTGGTGACTAAAATTGAAACTATTGCGAAAAAAATATATGGGGCTAATAGGGTAGAATTTTCACCTAAAGCAAAGAAAAACCTGAAGACTATTTTAGATCTGGGACTGGAAGAATTGCCAGTTTGTATTGCAAAAACTCAAAAATCATTATCAGATAATCCGGCGCTATTAGGAAGACCAACAGGATTTACACTCACTGTTAGGGAGATTGAAATTGCTGCCGGTGCAGGCTTTCTTATTCCTATAACCGGTGATATGATGCGAATGCCGGGATTACCAGTACATCCCGCTTCAGAAAATATAACAGTAGATTTGGAAGGAAATATTTCGGGGCTGGTTTAAGGGCAAGATCTATTTTTTTCAAATAAAAAAACCTTCCGGTATTCGCCGGAAGGTTTTTAACTTTCTAAAATGTTTACTCTATAACGGGATAAAAATGCGCTTAAACAGTTTTTTCTACAGTTTTTGTAAATAATTCGCCTGCTTTCAGTCTTCGGTTGTATTCCTTTAGGTCATTTCTAACTTCACCGGACATTATATATAGGCCAATAATATTAGGGAAAGACATAGTTAAAATCATCATATCAGAGAAATCAAGCACAGCTCCCAGCCCTACTGAAGCACCAATCACTACAAAAACCAGGAACATAGATTTGAAAACCAATTCGCTCCTGTTGGTTTTTCCGAATATATAAGTCCACGCGCGTAGTCCGTAATAAGACCAGGAGATCATAGTAGAAAATGCAAAGAGAAAAACCACAATACTCAACACATAAGGAAACCATGGCATCACGGTAGCAAAGGCTCCAGAGGTAAGTTGAACCCCGCCAACGCCCTCTACCTCGTGCATGCCGGTAAAAATAAGAACAAGTGCAGTTAAAGTACAGATGATTACTGTGTCTATAAAAGGTTCAATTAACGCTACATAGCCTTCAGAAGCTGGATGCCTGGTTTTTCCGGCGCTGTGAGCTATTGCCGCCGAACCAACTCCAGATTCGCTGGAGAATGCAGCCCTTTGAAATCCTACAATAAGTACGCCTATTACTCCGCCTTTTAAGGCTGTTGCATTAAAAGCACCATTATAAATCGCAGAAAATGCTGAACCTATATTTTCAAAATTTACACCAATAACCACAAGCGCAGAAACAACATATATAAGAGCCATTAAGGGAACAATCTTTCCGGTTACTTTGCCTATACTCTCAATACCACCAAGAATTACCAAGCCTACAAGGCCTGAAAGGGCGAGGCCAAAATAAAAACCATTTCCTTCCATAAATTCAAACTGACTGGCAAGAATCTCGAAAGATTGATTGGCCTGAAACATATTCCCTCCACCCAGGGTTGCTCCAATACAAAGCACTGCAAAGAAAACAGCCAGAACTTTACCAAAACCTTTCATATTTCTTCGCTCCAGCCCGTGTTGTAAATAATTCATAGGGCCACCAAAAATCTTTCCTTCTTTATTAATAACCCTATATTTAATTCCAAGGGTACATTCCACAAATTTTGAAGCCATACCTAAAAGTCCGGCGATAATCATCCAAAAAGTTGCTCCGGCTCCTCCCAAAGATATAGCGATAGCCACACCGGCGATATTTCCCAGTCCTACGGTAGCAGAAACTGCGGTTGCCATGGTTTGAAAATGAGTGATCTTACCCGGGGCGGTAGGGTCATCATATTTTCCGCGTGCGAGGTCTATAGAATGTTTTACCCCTTTAAAATTGATAAAACCCATTTTAACGGTAAAAAATGCAGCACCAAATATTAACCAAATAACTATAAGAGGAATATTATGGGTTTTGGGGTCTCCATTTGGGTGAGTAACTGGCAGGGGAGTAGGGTATTTAATTTCGGCTAAATTATGAGCGCCTGTTTTAATAAGATGATCGCTGTTATTGGAATCGTAAATTACATCTCCGGCTTTGGTTAAGTGTTTTAGATTTCCGCTTGTAGTGGCATAAATATTTAAATCACCTTTATTTTCGGAATTTACTATGGCAATAAGATCTCCTTCATTCACATTCTTCCCTTCATTAATTTTCCATTCCTTAAGTAAATAGCGATCATTTACCGAAGGACTCCAACCCGGGATGGGCACTTTAGCAACTTCAGCATACACTACAGGATCATAAATTCCAAATGTGGTAAACGGGTCCCAGAATAAGAAATTCCCCAGGCTTTCTACCAGCGGAACAGCAGCACCATTAAAATGTTCGGTAATTGCTTTAGGTTTTATTTTAAACTCCCGGGTAAGAGTGGCACCTTTACTATCTGTGATTTTGACTTTATAAGGAATTCCTTCGGTAAGACCGTAAGCCGATTTTGATTCAAGCCCAGTATTTTTATCAGACCATTTATAGGTATAGGGAGGTTGCCCACCTGAAACCTCCAAATCAATAAATCCGTCATTAATTAAATTAGAAATATTTCCAGCTTTAGCATCTATCTTAAGTTGCTGGGCATTTAACATTGAAAGCGGAAGTAAAAGGATTAAAAGAAAATATTTTTTCATAGTTTAATTTCTAAATTTGAAACTCCACACCGCTAAAAAGCAGCGTTTCTTCCTAAAGAAATCATTGGGTTTGCTTTTATGTATTTTAATTTAATCTTTGGATGAAAACGAAGTGATAAAAAAAGGGAAAATCATTCAAATTAGAAGAAACTCTTAGGTCACCTTATTTTCATCAGGTAGATAAAATTATAAATAAGAAAAGCATAAGTTCCCGTGACCGCCGAGAAGAAAAATAAAATGGTTTTTAGCCTGGTTTTATTTTTTATGAAATTTGAAAAATTAGCTGTAAATATAATGTATAATCCTTAGTTAGAAAAATTGAAAAACACACATTTAAATTGGAAAAGATTAAGGTTGCTTCTCAAATATTTTAGAAGCGCATAATTTTTTCCTATTTTTAGTTTCTTAAACCTGCCATAACATGAAGAACATTTTAGTAGCCGTAGACCGTAAAAATGATGCTGATTTACTTATTTCACACGCGGTTAATATTGCTAAATTAACAAACGCCAAAATCTGGATAATTCACGTAACTGTAGCTGATCCTGATGATTTTCTTGCCCGGGAGGCCGGACCTCAATATGTTTATGAAAAGAGAGCTGAGGACCGAAAAAAAGAAAAAGCTACCATAGAAAAGTGGGCCGAAGATGTTGCAAAAGATCATAATGTAGAAGTAGAGGGCCGTATAATTGAAGGTTCTGTAATAAAGTCTATTAAAAAGTTGGTAGATGAGTGTAATATTGATTTGGTAGTTGCCGGCCACAAGAAAAAAAACCTGGTGTATGGCCTGTTTACCTCAAACAAGAAAAAAGATCTTATAGACGAACTTCAAATTCCTTTATTAGCGGTCCCGCTAGGATAGATTTCTCATTTTCTGAGATAATAATGCGATTTAGCTCTTAAATTAAAAGTTAAGTGCAAGATCGCTTTGTTTTAATTCAAAAAGTTGCATTGTGCGATTCTTATCGTAATTCTAAACACACTTTGAATCTGTAGAGGAATTTTTTTAAAAAAATATTCTTTTAATTTTTTTAGGAATAAAGATTTAAGTCCATGTTATAAATTGTTAAACCTTTTTTATAGGCTAACTTGTTCATTAACTTTAAGATATAACCATAAAAACAAAAAATTATGAGTATCGTAAAAGTTATTGAAGTAATTGCAAGTTCAACAGAGAGTTTTGATGATGCAACCAGAAATGCCCTTGCAGAGGCTTCTAAAAGTGTAAAAAATATAGAATCGGTTTACGTGAAAGAGATGCACGCGAATGTGATTAATAATAAAATTGCTTCGTACGCAGTGAACGCGAAGATATCATTTAAAAAAGAGAGCTAAATTTAGTTCGTTTGAGTTTTGGGGAAGTAGTTTATTAATTAAACGCTTCCCCATTTTTATGTTTACTTCCCATTCAAAGCCCCTAAAATCCTAAATTTCTATATTATTCGAATTTGTTTTCTTCTGGAAAATTATACAGAATTTTCCTAAAAATAAATCTCTATTTTATTACAAAGTTGATTAATACAGGATTTCCCCCGTTTCAAAAATGTATTAATAGTTTTAAATTAAAGGTGAACTTTTTTGGATAATAACTTTAGAATATGGTGGAAAATTACCTTTAAAAATTCTGGACAAATTATTTTGAGGGCTAAAAGCTTCAATAATATCTTTTCAGTAAAATAAGTTTTTACCACTACTTTTTTATAGCGAATTTCTATATAGGTTCTATGTCTAACCTTAATATTTGTGCTATGAATCCTTTTTATATTTTTTTGGAGAATTACAAAACAGCCACATCAGGGTTTCATTTTCTGGCTAAACTATTTATTTTATTAATTCTGGCCTGGATAGTGGTTGCGGCTATTTTTGCAGTATTAGGAACTCTTAACCTAATATTTTAGGCTGCTATTTTATAAAGTAACTAAGATAGCTTTTAGGCTGTCCCGGGTTAGCTTTGCGCCGGCATCACAAAACTGAAAACAGTTTCTTTGTCTGAAGAGCTTACTTTTATCTCTCCATTGTGTGCTGCTGCAATTTCAGATGCAATATAAAGCCCCAGGCCTAAACCTTTTTTGGGCTCTTCTCCTTCAAGACGATAAAATGGTTCAAATAATTTTTCCCTTACTTCTTTAGGGATTTTCGTCCCATTGTTGGTAATTTCTAATTTAAACTCTCCATTTAAACATACCACTTCAAGTTCTATAGATTCATCTGAAGTACCATGAGTTACTGCATTTCCTAAAAGGTTAGAACATAATTGTGCAATACGGTCTGGATCACAATTTACCGGATTTTCTAATTGAATTTTAGAAGAAATTTTCTGTTGGGGAGAAATAATCTTTAATTCGTTAATCACCTGTTTCAATACATCTTCCAGTTTTTTGGAATCGGTAGTTTTATTAAGCTTTATACCTTCTCCCAGGCGGCCGCGGGCAAAATCTAGAAGATTATCTATTAAACCTTCCATCCTGATGCTGGTAGATTTAATAAGGGAAGCATTGCGCTTTACAATATCTTCCTTACTAAATTTCATTAAGATTTCAGCACTCATCCGCGTAGTGGCGATGGGGTTTTTTAGATCGTGACCTAAAATTGCAATAAATTGTTCCCGCAATTCAGCTATTTGGTGTTCTTCGTTTAATTCGGCAACGGCATTCTCCTTTTCTTCAATTGCTTCCAGGTGAAAGCTAATTAATTCAGCATAGAGTTGAAACATCCCTCTAATTTCTTCGGTATCAATTTTAGCTATCTTTTTATCTATAGCGCAAATAGTACCAAAAAAACTTCCATCTTTTTTATATAATGGAACCGAAATATAACTTGAAAAACCATACATCGCGGGAGTAGGATGCTTGGCATAAGTTTCGCTTGTGGCTACATTATCTATAAAAACAGCCTGTTCGTGCTGACGTACCTCGTTACAAATAGTTGTTTCTACTTTTAATTCATCTCCGGGTTTTAATCCGAATTTAATTTTATCGTTAACAGCGCAGGTAATCCATTTATCTTCTGTGACCCGCGCAATTGCGGTAAAACCCATCCCGGTTGTAAGACAAATAATATCCAATAACTGAGTAACGATGGGAATTTTATTAATATTTGCAACGTCTGCTTTATAATTTTTATGCGTAGTGGAAGTCTTAATAAGAATAATTTTTTGAGTATAAAAAGTTTATAAAATTAGTAAAAATTTTCGATTTCTAAAATAGGTCCAATTCAGTTTACGCGCTTTATATCAATTTTCTACCTGTTCATTACCAAAAAAATATAGTCTGGATCATTCCTTATTATTTCACCTGTTTTGCTAATTAACTTTAGGATATAATTAAATACAAGCTTGTACCTAAACCGTTTATAAATCTTAAAAATTAATTGTTATGAAAAAATCAGTCGTTATTTTGATGCTTGTGAGCTTTAGCTTTAGTAGCTACGCCCAGAGAATTACTCAACTGGAAGAAACTAGAATTGCTTATTCTCCCTTTGTTCTGGAGGAAACCGATAATCCCGATGAATACCGCTATAATGTGAGCGATAGTTTTGCTGCTGAATTCACTAAAAATCCGATGGCATTTATGGAGTCTTATTTTGATATTTCTAAATTTATTGAAGAAGTGAAATATAAAGATTATGATAGTTATTTAGTACGTTTTCAATCCAGTAAAGGATTTCTTGAAGCAAATTATTCAAAAGAAGGAGTATTAAACCGAACCAGGCAACTATTTAAAGATATTGCTTTGCCTCTTGCAGTAAGAAATGAATTATGGAGACAAACCGAAGGCTGGAGTATGGTAAAGAATAATTATAAAGCCAGGGGGCAGGGGAAGCTTCTGGATAAAGAACTTTATCGAATTAAAGTTGTAAAAAATGATAAATCAAAAATTATTAAAATTGATCCTAAAAATATAAATGAAGAGCGTGTGGCCGGTATGTAATCTCTTCAGAACCTTTAACTAATGCCTGTAAAGTATAAACTTCAGTCTAAATGAAGCTTTTAAAAAACTTTACAGGCTTTTTTATGCTTTATATCAAATAGGAGACTATTCACATCATAAAATATATCCCTGGTAGCAGAATTAGGTTTATTCATTCACTAAATTATTTTATATCAATTACTTAGATTCAAAAAAATATTTAACAAGAAAAAATAGTTTTAAATTACATGGGTATATCTCAAATGTAAAATTATGAAAGCACTTGTTGTAGATGATGAAGAACTGGCAAGAAGAAGAGTGCTTAACCTGCTTGCTGAAGTAAAGGAAATTGAAGTTTTGGGTGAATGTTCCAATGGGAAATCGGCGATTACTCAAATTAATAAGCTTAAGCCGGGACTTGTTTTTCTTGATATTAGTATGAAAGATATGAGTGGATTTGAAGTGCTGCAGAAGCTTCATGTGAACCCAAAACCAGTAGTTGTATTTGTAACTGCTTATGATAATTATGCCACGAAAGCTTTTGATGTAGATGCCTTCGATTTTCTGCTGAAACCCTTTCGCGACGAGCGGTTTTTTAAAACTATAAAAAAAGTACTTAATATCTCAAATAATGAAGTTCAGGAAAATTTTGAAAAGCGCCTGCAAACTTTGTTTGAGGTTTATAGCAAAGACAGGAAAACCTCCAAAATTCCTTTAAAACTTCCGGTTAGGCAGGGTAATAAAACCGTTTTACTAACACCCAACGAGATTAGTTATATCTGTGCTTCTGGCTATTATGCTGAAATTTATACTGAAAATAGTAAATATTTACTGCGGGAATCTTTAAATAACCTTGAAGAGTTTTTTAAAAACCATGCCTTTTTCAGAATTCATAGATCGGCCATTATTAATCTTAATCACATTAAAGAAATTGTGCATTCAGATTTCTCTGAAGTAGATGTAAAAATGAGAGATAATAAATTATTACGCATCAGCAAATCCAATAAAAAGGAATTATTTGATAAACTCGGAATTTAAAGAACCTCAAGATGAGCTTTTCAGCCTTAAAAAATAAATATATAGACGTAAAGCTTATTTTGCTTTTGGCGGCCTTCTACACGTTATTCAACCTGGTATATTTAGGCAAACTGGCTTATATGCGCGCATTCATTTCCCGGGAAACCGTAGAATCCTGGCACGACATTATTATCCATAACTTGCTTATAGACTGGATTATTGTAGTGGTTTATATGAGCCTGATTGCGATAAGTACTAAGCGCCTTTTAGATAAAAACTATTCGTGGATAAAAATTTTTTTACTGCATACCTTATTTTCAATATTAATAGGGTTTGTAATTCGTTTTTTCTTTGATCTCTACGGAATTTTACTCGGGCTCATGACTTTTGCCGACTATAGTTTAAAAGCCAGTATAGACCGAATGATATTCGTAATAGATCTTAATTTTTTGATCTACTTTGCGATGATTTTTATCATCTACACCTATTATTATTTAAAACAGGTAAAAGAGACCGAGAAGCAAAAGACGCTACTGGAATCTCAACTTACCAATACGCGTATGAAGATGTTATCTTCTCAGCTACAGCCGCATTTTTTATTCAATACCTTAAACTCTATTTCGGTTTTAGTTGAAATAGATGCTAAAAAAGCCCAGGATACCATTGCAGATCTAAGCGACCTGCTTCGTGAAATTTTATACAGCAGCGAGAACTATAAAGTTACCCTGAGAAAGGAATTACGAATGCTGGACTATTATTTAAATATTCTCACTCTTAGGTTTTCAGATCATTTGATAATCGAGAAGAATATAGACGAAAGCCTGTTAGATCATTTAGTGCCATCACTGCTATTACAACCCATTATAGAAAATTCGGTTAAACACGGTTATTCTTACCATAATATACATTTAAAAATTGTGATCAATATTTTTAAATCCAGAGGGTTCCTGGTGCTTAGTGTATACAATAATGGAAAACCACTTACCGAAGAACAAGAAACTTTATTAGAAAAAGGAGTGGGGATTTCTAATATCAGGGATCGTTTACTTACGCTTTACGGAAAAGGGGCCAGTTTTAAAATACGCAATAAAGAGGCTGGAGTAGAAACCATAATAAAAATTCCCTTTTCCAAAACCTGATTATAAGCTTAAACGTTCCCCGTTTTTACTGGCAGATTCATATATTTTTTCCAGGATTATAATATCCTTTAATCCATCTTCCCCGGGAACCATTACTTTTTTATCATTGATAATTGCCAGGGCATCATCATCCATTTGTACAGCTTGCTGATTTTTCCCGAATGGAGCTAAAACAGTCCCATCGCTGGCTTTTCCTTTCACTCCGGAGTATGATTGGAAAGGTCTTAAATAATACCAGCCATCTTTGCAATCTACTTCAAGATTATTCATACTTTCTCCAAAACTGGTTCTGCAATTGGCAGTAATTCCGTTAGGAAATTCAAGATCAAAAACCGTAGTTTCATCAACTTCGTCAAAAATTTCTGGTCTGTTAATTATATGTTTTGCACTAACCGAGATTGGTTCTAAGCCAGTGGTATAGCGCGCTGCATTTAACGGGTAAACGCCCATATCATACATAGCACCGCCACCCATTTCTTTTTCCAGTTTCCAGGGATTCATAGGGTCTCCATAATAACCGGCTTCGGCTTTTAGGTTTTTCATACTACCAAAAGGTTTGGTTTCAGCCCATTTCATTAAGGTTTGCGTATTTTTTTCGTGCTGCATTCTATAACCAATGGAAAGTTTTACCCCATTTTTGTTACAGGCCTCAATTATTTGTCGGCATTCTTCCGAGGTTTTTGCCATAGGCTTTTCACACCAAACGTGTTTCCCTGCATTAGCGGCCTTAATTGCATACTTTGCGTGAAGCCCCGTGGGTACAACAACATAGATCACATCTATATCATCGTTATTGGCAATTTCATCCATATTATCATAATTATACACATTTTGATCTTTAATCCCGTATTTCTTTTGCCATACCGGTATTTTCTCAGGACTTCCGGTTACAATACCTCGTAACTCGCAATAATCGGTTTCCTGAAGCGCCGGTGCAAGTTGCCCGGTACTGTAGTTTCCAAGGCCTAACAGAGCTACGCCTAATTTTTCTTTATTTTTATGAAGTAGAAAATTGGGAATTGGAAGTGTAGTAGCGGCCACAAATAGCCCTGATTTTTTAATAAATGTCCTGCGATCTTGCATAATTATGTTTTTTGCCTGAACCCAAAAGTTACTCAAGCTTTTTTAAAATTTGCAGTCAAAAATTATATTTAACTATTTTTTAAAAACTGATTACCAGTGCTAAGTATGAATTTTCTTAACTTAAAAGTCAAATCAAAACCTGATTAATTATGAAAAAAATACTTTTTTTAACCGGTGATTTCGCTGAAGATTATGAAACTATGGTTCCTTTCCAGATGTTAGAAATGTTGGGCTACACCGTGCATACGGTATGCCCGGGAAAAAAGAAAGGCGACAAGATAAAAACTGCAATTCACGATTTTGAAGGAGACCAAACCTACACTGAAAAACCAGGTCATTTGTTTGAACTCAATTATTCTTTTGATGAGGTATTTGCAGACGATTATAACGGATTTGTAATGGCCGGCGGCCGGGCACCAGAATATCTTAGGCTGAATAAAAAAGTAATTGAAATCACTAAGCATTTCTTTGAAAAAGATAAACCGGTGGCTTCTATTTGCCACGCTATCCAAATTCTTACCGTAGCAAAAGTTTTAAAAGGCAGAACACTCACCGCATACCCCACAATTGGTCCAGAAATAGAACTGGTAGGAGGGAATTATAAAGAAGTTAAGCCTACTGAAGCAGTGGTAGATGGCAACCTGGTAACATCACCAGCCTGGCCGGGTCACGCCGCATTTATTAGAGAATTTGTAAAATTACTCGGGGCAAAAATTGAGATTTAAGATTGGGGCTTAACCACCCCTTTCTTCAGTTGCGCTGAATTCATTCCCCTCCTTGAAAAGGAGGGGAGGTTTTTTTATCTATCACTTTGCAAATTCAGTGATTTTTCCCTCAATAAATTCCTGAATTTCTTCCGGAGGGGTTTTAAAATCGAACCATTGTATATCGTGGTCTTTTCTAAACCAGGTAAGCTGTCTTTTTGCGAATCTTCGGGTGTTTTTCTTAATTTCTGAAACTGCCGTTTCAAGGGAAATTTTTCCTTCCAAGTAACTGAAAAGTTCTTTATAGCCTACGGTGTTTAAAGCATTTAAATGTTTGTGAGCAAAAAGTTTTTCTGCTTCTTCCAGTAATCCTTCATTTATCATTAAATCTACACGCCGGTTTATACGTTCATAAATTATTTCACGATCGGCAGTAAGACCTATGCTTATCGGGATAAAATCCCGCTGTGTTTTAGGCTGATTTAAAAAAGAGGAATATGGTTTGCCTGAAGTTATGCAAACTTCAAGCGCTCTTATAACTCGCTGCGGATTTTCAACATCGGCTATGTTATAATATTCAGGGTCGTATTTTTGGAGTTTCTTTTGTAAAGGAACCAATCCATTTTCCTCAAACTTTAAGTTTAAATTTTTCCTAATTTCTGCAGGAACTTCGGGAAAATAATCCAGGCCTTGCAGAACGCTTTTGGTGTATAAACCACTGCCGCCTACCATTATCACAACATCGTGATCCTGGAAAATTTCTTCTAATTTCTGAATCGCCTCAGCTTCAAAATCGCCCACATTATAAGCATCTTCAATAGAAATATGTTGAATAAAATGATGTTTAGCAGCCTCCAGTTCTTCGGTTGAAGGGACGGCGGTGCCAATTCGCATTTCTTTATAAAATTGCCGGGAATCTGCTGAAATTATTTCAGTATTAAACTTTTTAGCGAGATTAATGGCTAATGAAGTCTTGCCAATGGCGGTAGGCCCCAGGATGTTAATAAGGTAATTAGTGTTCATGAAGTGGTTTTCCGCAGTTATGGCAAAATTCAGCATCATCCATATGTTTGGTTTCGTTGCAATGCGGGCAAACCTGGGTATTGGTAGGAATCTTATTTTTTTGAGCCCGGGTAATTTCAGAAGTCACAATACCGGTTGGTACGGCAATAATTCCGTAACCTACAATCATAATAAATGATGCGATAAACCTACCAAGCGGAGTGATGGGGTGAATATCTCCAAATCCCACGGTAGTAAGGGTAACAATAGCCCAATAAATACTAAGCGGAATATTATCAAAACCTCCTTCTTCTCCTTCAACCAAATGCATTACCGTTCCCATAATTACACAAATAATAAGCACGGCAAAGAGGAAAACAATAATTTTTGGACGGCTGTTACGTAAGGCTAATAAAAGTCGGTTAGATTCGCCTATATAACGTGTAATCTTTAAAATTCTAAATACTCTAAGCAATCTTAAGGCTCTTACAGCAAAAAGTAAATTATGACCACCAAATAGAAAAGCCAGATAGGTGGGAAGGGTGGAGAGTAAATCTACAATACCATAGAAACTAAAAATATAATTTTTAGGTTTTTTAATAGCAATAATCCTTAAAATATATTCTATCGTGAAAATTATGGTAATGATCCATTCAGCAATATAAAAATGCCAGTAATATTTTAAGTTAAGGCTGCTTACGCTTTCCAGCATTACCAGGATAATACTTATGGCGATAACAACAAGTAGAGCAACGTCAAAAAATTTACCCGCCGGGGTATCGGCTTCGTAAATTATTTCGTGGATTTTAGATTTCCAGCCTGGTTTGGGTTGCGTTCTGCTCAAAAATAGAATTTTTAGGAATTATTCAAATTTAAGTAAATTGCTGAAGCATCTAAGTAAATTAAAATTTATTTAAGTAGCTGGCGCTAATGGTATAATTTTTAACCGCGAATTTCGGCGTAAATAGCTTTGAATAATATGTTGGGCATCGCGATCGTTTTTCATAGGGGTAATTATAGACCTAATAATATCTATATTATTAATCTGGTGGTTTAAATTGAAATATCCAATCCCCTTAAATTCACCATCTTCCACCAGCAATGCACTTTTTTCGTCTATATCACGACCACGATCTATAACCAGCATATGCTGGGTTTTATAAGAATGCTGATTGATTAATGCTCTCACTTTCTCATTGTAAGCTTCAGCCGATTCTTCTTTTATACAGGCTCCGTTGCATTTTTCTATGGTATAATTAAAGCAGTTTCCATTGCCTTTTTCAAGATTACAGAGCCTGGGGCAGAGTTCATATTTTGTTATCCACATCTCTAAAACGTTGCGAGCTCGCTTTAAAGAAGAAAAAGTAGTGATACTATTTTTCTTACCGGCACGACCAATTTTTAAATTAATATAACCATCTTCATCGGTAGAGTGATAGAGGGCGTGGCTAAATATATTCTTTTTTAAAACCTTATTGAATTTAGGCTTATTATGTTTTATCTCCTGATTTTCTTTTAAAAGTGCTGCCAGTTCGTTTCCTGTGGCTTCAAAACTAACCGAGCTAACTTCTTTTTGCATTTCACGAGCTTTACGCTGCTCGTTGGTAAAATGCTGGGTAACCCGTTTTTTAATATTCCTGCTTTTTCCAATGTAAATAATCTCACCTTCTTCATTATGAAAGTAATAAACGCCCGTAATTCCCGGTAAATCTTCAAGGATATAAACAAGACGTGTATCTATTTGGCGTTTTGGCTCTAATTTTACCGCATCTTTTAGAATATTCTTTTCAATATCTTTTGCGAGTAGCATTTTAAAAAGCTTTACAGTTGCCTGGGCATCTCCACTGGCACGATGCCTGTCACTTAAAGGAATTCCCAGAGCTCTAACCAGTTTTCCTAAACTATAAGAGGCCTGGCCGGGAATAAGTTTTTTAGAAAGTTCTACGGTACATAGCGATCTTCTTTCAAAATCAAAACCAAGTCTTTTAAATTCGGTTCTAAGAATTCTATAATCAAATTTAGCATTGTGGGCTACCAGTACACAATCTTCTGTAATTTCTACAATGCGCCTGGCTACCTCGTAAAATTTGGGAGCATTACGAAGCATATCGTTATTAATTCCCGTGAGGTTTACCACAAAGGGTTGAATTGGCTTTTCGGGATTTACAAGGCTTATAAACTGGTCTACTACTTTTAAACCATCAAATTTATAAATTGCTATTTCTGTAATTCCTTCTTCGTTATATTTACCACCGGTGGTTTCTATGTCTACTACTGCGTACAAAAAATATTTTCTATCTCTTAATAATTCCTTTCACCAAAAATATCACTTCCTATGCGTACCATATTACTACCGCAATCTAAAGCGATTTTATAATCTCCGCTCATTCCCATAGAAAGGATATTCATATTTGAATATGTCGCTTTAAAATCGTTAAAAACCGATTTAAGATGTTCAAATTCTTTTTTAACCTGAGTTTCATCATCAGTAAAAGTGGCCATTCCCATAAGTCCTTTTACTTTTACCCGATCAAAACTTTTAAACTTTTCTGAATCTAATATTTCTTTAGCTTCTTCTGCTGAAATACCATACTTACTATCCTCTTCGGCAATTTTAATTTGCAAAAGACAATCTATAGACCGGTCATTTTTGTCGGCTTCTTTATTAATTTCTTTCAATAATTTTAAACTATCTACCGCGTGAATAAGGAAAACATAAGGCGCCATATATTTTACCTTGTTTCGCTGTACGTGGCCCACCATATGCCATTTAATATCTTTTGGAAGTTCTTCCCATTTATCAGTCATTTCCTGAATTTTATTCTCTCCAAAGTGTCTTTGGCCGGCCTCGTAGGCTTCTAAAAGATCTTCTGTAGGTTTGGTTTTAGAAATAGCCACTAAAGTGACATCTTCAGGCAGTTCAGTTTTATATTTTTTTATATTTCCAGAAATACTCATGCAATCAATTTTTAGTTGGTTTCAAACTCGTAGATGGTAAGGCCGTTTAAAAGTTTGGGTTCAATATAGGTGCTTTTGGGAGGCATGGTTAAACCTTCGTCGGCAGTTTCTTTTATTTCTTCAATACTTAAGGGGAGCATTCCAAAACCGACTGCAAATTCACCTTTATCTATACGGGTTTTAAGCTCAATTAAATCATTTTTACCGTGAATATAAGAAATACGCTTATCATTTCTAAGGTCTTTAATGCCCAAAATTGGCTGTAGCACTTTCTTATACAGAATATATGGGTCTAATTTAGTCAAAGAATCTCCAAATTCATAGTTTGTTTTTCGTAAATAAAGCGAATAAAATTCCCCGTCTAAATACATATTAAAATGATGCTTTTGCTGGGGTTTATAAACTTCCATCCCGTGGTTTTCAATTCTGAAATATTCATCCAGATGGATAAGAAATTCTTCTTTGGTATTCCCGTTTAAATCGGTAATGAGTCTGCTGTATTCGTGAATATTAAGGTTACTTTCTGAAATAAGGTAACTCATAAAAAAGTTATAAGGTTCTTTCCCGGTATGATTTGGGTTAGCCTTCCTGGATTCCTGCGCCAACAAATAGGAGGAAGCACTTCGATGGTGACCGTCTGCGATATACAAATGAGGCATTTGCTCAAATTCTTCCTGAATTTGCTTTAATAAATCAACCTGATCTATTTTCCAGAGATAATGAATTTCCCGGTTTACAGTGGCAAATTCATATTCGGCGCGAGTTTGCATAACCTGGTCAATAACCTCATTTATCTTAGAATTATCGGGATAGGTGAGCAGAACCGGCTCGGTATTAAAGCCCACTACTTTAAGATAATCCTTAAACAAAGTTTCACGGCTTGCAATTGTATCTTCATGTTTTTTAATGAGGTTATTCTCATAATCTTCGGCACTGGCAGCAGCAATAATACCACAACAAGTAGTTTCCCTGCTTACTATTTTATAAAGATAATAGGCCGGTTTTTCATCTTTTATAAATGAATTTTCTTCCCTGAATTCCAGGTAGCGATTTTTTACCATCTGGAAGCGCTGCCCACCAGTTATCTCGTGCTGAAATTTATAACCCGGATTCAGAATATGTAAAAATGAATACGGGTTATACTGCAAAATCGCTCTTATTTCAGCTTCAGTATAATCTTCAAAAGATTTTGTAGCTACAAGTCCGGCTTTGGCCCGTTGCGGCCTTACAGCTCTAAATGGAAGTATTTTTGTCAAATCTAATTATACATTTATTTAGCTGAATTGTGCTGAAACCTTTTCGGCTTTT
This sequence comes from Salegentibacter sp. UBA1130, assembly GCF_002311535.1. Classification (NCBI taxonomy): domain Bacteria; kingdom Pseudomonadati; phylum Bacteroidota; class Flavobacteriia; order Flavobacteriales; family Flavobacteriaceae; genus Salegentibacter; species Salegentibacter sp. UBA1130. The sequence continues at coordinate 31,058 of NZ_DCAP01000007.1, forward strand.
TTACTTTCAGAATAGTCGTAAAAACCTTCTCCAGATTTTATTCCCAGTTTCCCGGCCATCACCATATTAGTCAATAGAGGGCAGGGTGCGTATTTCGGATTTTTAAAACCGTCGTACATCACCTCAAGGATAGAGTGACAAACATCTAAACCAATAAAGTCGGCTAATTGAAGCGGACCCATTGGATGCGCCATTCCGAGTTTCATTACTGTATCTATCTCTTTTACTCCCGCAACGCCATTATAATAGGTTTCAATCGCCTCGTTAATCATTGGCATTAAAATTCGGTTAGCCACAAAACCGGGATAGTCATTCGCTTCAACCGGAACTTTATTTAGTTTTTCTGAAAGTTCCATAATAGACGAGGTAACTTCGTTGCTGGTGCTGTAACCACGAATAATTTCTACCAGTTTCATAATTGGCACCGGGTTCATAAAATGCATTCCAATAACACGCTCTGGATTGGAAACTACTGAAGCGATTTTTGTAATAGAAATTGAAGAAGTATTACTCGCCAAAATGGTTTCGGCTGAACAATTTTCGTCCAGTTGCTTAAAGATATTCAGTTTTAAATCCTCATTTTCTGTAGCAGCTTCAACTACAAGGTCAATTTCTTTAACACCTTTAGGAATATCGGTATACGTGGTGATGTTGTTAAGCGTTGCTTCTTTATCTGCCGCACTTATTTTTTCTTTAGAAACCATTCGGTCTAAATTCCCCGAAATAGTTTTCATCCCCTTATCCAGACTTTCCTCAGAAATGTCTATAAGATTTACTTTGTATCCAAATTGAGCAAAAGTGTGGGCGATTCCGTTACCCATAGTTCCTGCTCCTATAACTGCTATATTTTTCATTTTGTGTGGTTTTTAAATGAATTTCAGCTTTAAAATCGACTGAAATAGTATTTATATTACTTACTAAAACTTTCAATAACTCCGTTGGCAACACGCAAGGCTTCAGCGCCCTGTTCTAGCGTTACTATTGGTGTGGTATTATTATTTATCGCGTCGGCAAAAGTTTCTAACTCGTCTAAAATGGCGTTGTTTGGAGAAACATTAGGATTATCAAAATAGATTTGTTTTTTTACTCCTTCTGCATTTTGCAAGATCATTGCGTAATCATCTTCTTTTTCGGGGGCATCTTTCATTTTTACCACCTCGCATTTTTTCTCCAGAAAATCTACAGAGATATAAGCGTCTCGCTGAAAAAACCTGGATTTACGCATATTTTTCATTGAAATTCGGCTGGCTGTTAAGTTGGCTACGCATCCGTTTTCAAATTCAATCCTGGCGTTGGCAATATCTGGAGTATCACTAATTACTGAAACTCCACTGGCATTAATGTTTTTCACTTTCGACTTTACTACGCTTAGAACAGCATCAATATCGTGAATCATTAAATCCAGAACCACGGGAACATCTGTTCCGCGCGGATTGAACTCTGCAAGGCGATGCGCTTCTATAAACATAGGATTCTCAATCCTGGAAGCCACAGCTCTAAATGCGGGATTAAAGCGCTCTACGTGGCCTACCTGGCCTTTTACGCCGTGTTTTTTTGCTAAAGCGATAAGTTCTTCGGCTTCAGCAAATGTGTTGGTAATGGGTTTTTCTATAAAAAGATGTTTGCCTGCCGTAATTGTTTTTTTTGCTACTTCAAAATGCGAAAGGGTAGGAGTTACTACATCTACCACGTCTACTGCCCCGATGAGTTCTTCTATAGTATCGAATTTTTTATAACCGAATTCCGCAGAAATCTTTTCCGCATTTTCTGAGTTGGCATCGTAGAAACCTACAAGCTCATATTTTTCAGATTGGTTGAGTAATTTTAAATGTATCTTTCCTAAGTGTCCTGCACCAAGCACGCCTACTTTCAGCATATTATTTAGCATTTTTCACAAAAATAGTATTTTGATTGCAAATAGTTTAGCAATAAAGAGGAGAATCTCCCCCGTTTTCGCTTGGCATCTTTGACTTCTAATGAGTATTTTTGCAGTTTAAAGGGTAAAAAAGTGATTGAAGATAACTATAGACATAAGGGAAAAAGACAGCAGTTGGTAAAAACCGTAAAGAAAAAGGGAATTACCGATAAAGCCGTTTTAGGTGCAATTGGGAAAATTCCCAGGCACCTCTTTATGGATAGTAGTTTTGAAGATCACGCCTACCAGGACAAAGCTTTTCCTATTGCTGCAGATCAAACTATTTCCCAACCTTATACCGTAGCTTTTCAAACCGAAAAACTGGAGATTGAAAAAGGAGATAAAGTTTTAGAAATTGGTACCGGTAGCGGTTATCAAACTGCGGTTTTATGTGAACTTGGGGCAAAAGTTTACAGCATAGAACGCCAGCGGGAGCTTTATAGAAAAACAAAAATGTTTTTGAATAAAATAGGTTATCGGCCTAAGCATCTTAGTTTTGGAGATGGATACAAAGGAATGCCAGATTATGCACCTTTTGATAAAATAATTGTAACTGCCGGTGCTCCTTTTGTTCCTAAAGATCTTTTGGGACAGTTAAAAGTTGGAGGCAGGATGGTAATTCCCGTGGGCGACGATGTGCAAACTATGACCCTTTTTATAAGAAAATCTCCAACAGAATTCGATAAAACCGAATTTGGACAATTCAGGTTCGTGCCTCTACTAGGGGATAAGAATTAATAGCAGTTTTTAAAAAGCTTTTCAATTTATCGTCATCCTGAATTCATTTCAGGATCTAAAATGATTTAATTTTTTCCAACCTAATAGATACTGAAACAAGTTCAGGATGACGTAAGAAAAAAGCCGGTTTAAGATATTTTAAACCGGCTTTTTTATGTATAAGCTTTTATTCGGTTATTTTTTCTTCTGTTGATTTTTTTGCTGTTCTGCCTGCTCCATCATTTCCTGCATTTTCCTGGTGAACTTATTCTGCTTTTTAGGCTTTTTCTTGTTCTCCTGGATCTTCGCGTGAATTTTATCTTCATCAATAATCACATATTTAATCACCAACATAATACCAATGGTAATTAGGTTAGAAGTGAAGTAGTATAATGAAAGTCCACTCGCATAGTTGTTAAAGAAGAACAACATCATTAGCGGAGACAGGTACATAATAAATTTCATATTAGGCATTCCCGGTTGCTGGGCTTGCTGCATACTTTGTCCCGTCGTCATCATCATATAAATAAAGATTGCGATAGATGCTAAAATTGGGAATAAACTCACGTGATCTCCATAAAATGGAATGTTGAAAGGTAACTCGGCTATAGTATCATAACTTGATAAATCGTCTGCCCATAAAAATCCTTTCTGTCTTAACTGGAAAGCACTTGGGAAGAACTGGAATAGGGCATAGAAAACCGGAATTTGCATTAAAGCGGGTAAACAACCACTCATTGGGCTGGCTCCTGCTTTGCTATACAGCTTCATAGTTTCCTGCTGCTTTTTCATTGCATTATCCTTATACTTCTCATTAAGCTCGTTAATTTCAGGTCTTAAAACCTTCATTTTAGCTTGGGATAGATAAGATTTGTAAGTAACCGGAGAAAGAACAATTCTCACTACAATGGTCATTACAATAATCGCGATACCGTAGCTTGGTAGTACTCCGCTTAAAAATGCGAAGAACGGGATAAATACATATTTATTGATCCACCCAAAAATACCCCAACCTAATGGTACAACTTCATCAAGGTTACGGTCGTAATCGTTTAAAATCTTATAGTCTGTTGGTCCGTAGTACCAGTTCATATTATAATTAAGCTCGCCACCATTTAATTCTAAAGGCAACTGTGCAGCAAAATCTTTAGTATAAACCGTATCTATTTCTTCGTCTTCAACAAGGTTTCGAGAAGTGAATTTACCTCGGCTAAAAGGAGTGTCGGTCAATAATATAGAGGTAAAGAAATGCTGTTTATAAGCAACATAAGTAATATTCTCGTCTTCCTGTTCTTCAAAATCACCGCTTCCTAAGTAATCATCATCACCCTCATCGTATTCATAAATAAGGTCGGTGTACCTATTTTCATAAGAAATACTTTTCGCGTGGCGGTAACCTTTTAGCTGCCAGTTCATATTAATATCTCTGGAGCTGTTAAATACATTATTTAGGCCCTGAGATCTAATACTAAAATCCAGCATATATTCACCTGGTTTCAGTACATAACGATATTCAAGGAATTCGTTTTCTGAAACTTTCAACTTCATTGAGATAATCTGGTTATCTCCATTTTGGGTTACTTCGGGTTCAAAATAAAGATTTTCAGTGTCTAAAGTTCTGCCGTCTGTGGTGGTAAAATTAATGTTGAAAGAAGCATTTCCGTCTTTAATTAAATAAACCGGAATAGAATCGAAGGTTTTATAATTGGTTAATCTTGCTTCTGAAATATATCCACCTTTATTGTCAATTTTAAGTTCTAAAACATCATTGGAAATGGTGGTCGTATTTTCTGTAGCCGATGGAAGACTTGCCGAATAGCCAAAAGCGCCCAAACGTTCGCGAGCCTGGGCAAGCGCAGTAGAATCGGCTCCAGGAGTTTGATTTTGTTGTGGTGGAGGTTGGTTAGCATCGGTATTGCCGGGTACTTCAACCTGTTCGGTTTCTTGCTGTGGTTCTACTTCTGCTTCAGAGGGGCTGTTGGTATACAACATCCAAAGTAAAATTCCACCAATAAGTATAAATCCAATTAAGGACTGAACATCAAATTTCTTTTCTTCCATGCTTTTCTAAACTATAACTTGCTTTTGGTCAATAAGTCGGCCACTTTTATTTTTGTGCCAGACTGGCATTTTTTCTTTTTTTCGAAAAATCGTAGGCAGCCTTAATAAAGGCGATAAAAACCGGATGCGGAGTCGCAACGGTACTTTTATATTCCGGGTGATATTGAACTCCCACAAACCAGGGATGCTCTTTTAATTCTATAACTTCTACCAGGCCGGTTTCAGGATTTATCCCCGTACTTAGCATTCCTGCTTTTTCCAGTTCTTCCTTGTATTTGTTATTGTATTCGTAACGGTGGCGATGTCTTTCTTTAATCTCGGTTTTGCCGTAAGCTTTTTGTATTTTAGAACCTTCGGTGAGTTTACAATCCCAGGCACCAAGTCGCATAGTTCCGCCTTTATGAGTAACCTCTTTTTGCTCTTCCATAAGATCTATAACCGGGTGTTTGGTTTTAGGATCCATTTCGGTAGAATTGGCAGTTTTTAACTTTAATACGTTTCTGGCAAATTCAATAACTGCCATTTGCATTCCTAAACAAATACCTAAAAACGGTAAATTTCGTTCCCGGGCATATTTTACTGCGTCTATTTTACCCTCTACACCACGTTCGCCAAATCCCGGCGCTACCAAAATTCCGTCTAAATTGGCGAATTTATGGTCTATAGTATTTTCATTTATAAATTCTGAATGAATGCTTTCTACATTCACCTTCACCTCATTTTCTGCTCCTGCGTGAATAAAAGCTTCTAAAATAGATTTATAAGAATCCTGAAGCTCAACATATTTCCCAATTAGGCCAATAGTAATTTCGGCTTTAGGATTTTTATGTCGATCTAAAAACTGGTTCCAGCGATCTAAATTTGGCGTTGTTTCATCGGGTAAGTGTAATTTCTTTAAGGTTACGGTGTCCAGGCCTTCTTTCAGCATTAAATTTGGAACATCGTAAATAGTAGCTGCATCAATACTCTGGATTACCGCTTCCTGCCTCACGTTACAGAAAATAGCCAGTTTACGGCGAATATCGTCTGAAAGTTCGTGCTCGGTTCTACAAACCAAAATATCGGCTTTAAGTCCGCTTTCCATCAAAGTTTTTACACTGTGCTGGGTTGGTTTGGTTTTTAGCTCTCCTGCAGCGGCAAGATAGGGAACAAGGGTAAGATGAATAATTAAAGCGTTTTCATCGCCTAATTCCCATTTTAACTGGCGAACTGCTTCAATATAAGGTAAAGATTCAATATCGCCTACAGTTCCTCCAATTTCAGTAATTACAATATCGTAATCGCCATTTTGACCAAGTATCTGGATGCGATCTTTAATTTCGTTGGTAATATGTGGAACCACCTGTACGGTTTTTCCTAAAAATTCCCCACGGCGTTCTTTTTCAATTACACTTTGGTAAATACGGCCGGTAGTTACATTATTTGCCTGGGAAGTATTAACGTTTAAAAAGCGTTCGTAATGGCCAAGGTCAAGATCGGTTTCGGCACCATCTTCAGTTACATAGCATTCGCCATGTTCGTAAGGATTTAAGGTTCCGGGATCTACGTTAATGTAGGGGTCGAGTTTCTGAATAGTGGTTCTAAATCCACGCGCTTGCAGTAATTTTGCCAGAGAAGCTGCTATAATTCCTTTTCCCAGGGAAGAAGAAACGCCGCCGGTGACAAAAATATACTTGGTTTCGGCCATCTTAAGAAGTGTTTGTTGCGTTGTTTGATTCAGGGCGCTAAATTACAAAGAAGAATAGAAAAGCCGTTAATTTTAAACCTAATATTTTTAAAGTTAAAACTCTGTTTTAGACTGAAGAATACTCAGGGTTTTGGAAACTTTCTTCTTATATCTCTAAGTAATTGTTCCATCCCATTGAGTTTAAGTTCAAACACCTCACTCATTTGCTGGCCAAGTTTGCCTTCTGGGAAACCTTTTTGGCGATACCAAACCAAATAATATTCGGGAATGTCGCTTAAATAATAGCCTTTGTATTTTCCAAAATGCATTTTAGCGTGTGCAAGTTCTAAAAGTGCTTTGTGGTTTGGTTTTAAACTCATTTACTCAATAATCGGGATGGTTTAGGAAATGAATGCCTCTTCAGTTCACGATTGTTTCAAAATCGGTTGGAGACGGGCAAACTTATTTTTGTTTAAAGGCTTTTCTATAAATTCTATAACCGCAGGGTATTCTTTCGCTTTATTACGGTCTACAGCACTGGTGCTGGAGGTAAGAATAATTATTCTATGTTCATGGCCTTTAGATTTTAATAAATCAAGAAACTCCCAACCATTCATTTCGGGCATATTTAGGTCTAAAAATATAAGCGTGTTTTGCCGTTCTTCCAGGTAAACCAGGGCTTCTTCGGGATTGGTGAAATCTACAACATCTTTATCGTAACCTTCTATTTCCAGGAGTTTTCGGGTAATAAAATTGGCTATGGGCTGGTCGTCTACCAGGATAATGGTGCTCATAACTTTTTTGCTTTTAGCTGGGTTAATTCCGAAGATGCCATTTCAATAACTTCTCTTAAAACCTTATCCATTTCTTCTGATGATTGTTTAAGTTTTGGTACGAGTTCTTCCCTGCAGGTTTTATCATCAAAAACTTCAAAAAGTTGTACTATACCCTGAATTCTCGATAAAGGTTCTCTCACATTATGAGCATTTAAAGCTGAAATATGCAATAATTTCTCATTTTTTTCAACCACTTCTTTAGTTCGTTCGGCAATAGTTTGTTTTTGATTTTCTACAATTTGATTGATCTTTTTATTCTGATTTTTAATGACGTCTAATGCCTGTAATAGAGACTGATTTTTATGATAAAGCTCTTCTTTCAAATAAATTTCCTGAAACTTAGCCTGGAAACTATCACTTATTAATTTCAGCATTTCAATATCGCCAACATCAAAAGCTTTATTCTTATCTGATATTAATGAAACAGTAAAATCTACATCCATTTTTTTAAAGCTCCAACACCATAAAGATGGAGACTCTAAAGCAGTAGAATCAATTTTTTCACTCAATTGAGACGGAATTTCTTCAGTTTTAACCGGAATATTATTTTCTAGAATCTGCAATTCGTGCGAAAGTAAATTTTCTTTTGAAATAAGTTCAAATTCACCTTGCGAATTACACTGGCAATAGACCAGGTAAGACCTCGCCTGGTTTATACTAATTCTAAAAAGATGAAAATTAAGCAGATATTTTAAAAAACGCACTGAAACCTGCGAAACTTCCTCCAAACTCTTACAACGATTTAAATTGTTGCTGAATTTAGAAAAAGTTTCATAGGTAATTCTATAAACCCGGGAAGTTCTGTCTTGTAGGGATTCCATAATCTTCGGACTTATTCCGGAGTTTCCAGCAATTCGTTGTCTATTTTAATCCCTGATACATCAGCAATAGTATTCAACATATTTACTAAATCGGCCTGGGCCATTAATTCCTGGATTTCCTTTTGAGAAAAACCTGCTTTTTCCAGTTCCTCAAAATCTTCATCTGAAACTTCGCTATGATTTAGCGCCGCATTAGTTACAATTTTAACGGCAGTTTTAAAACTGGCCGGCATAGAAGGAGAATCTATATTTTCTGTAGCTTTAAAACCTTCATCTTCAGAGATCATAGCGCTCATACTATCAGCGAAAATCCCGTGAGCATGCGAGCAATAATTGCAACCCCGTTCTTTAGATACATTGTAGATAATAAGTTGTTTAAGCACATTTGGAACTTCTCCTTCCATTAAAGTATTCTTTAATTTACTCCAGTTACCTTTTAATAAAGTAGCATTGGTGCCCTGGCATTTAAACCAGTTTAAAACAAAGGGAAGTTGAAGAGTTTTCTTGGTATCATCATAAATTTCCTGAACTTCAGGAGAGGCTTCATCATAGGAAACCATAGGGTAGCGTGCTGTAGAATTCATTCTGGTAATTGTTTATAATAGATTAGGGTTTTTTAAGGTTGTCCAAAATAAGTCAATATTTTAAAACGTCCTAAATTAATTTAGTGGTAATGGGCTTTTAACAACAGGCTGGTTTTATAATTTTAAATCAACAAATTTGAAAAGTATATTTTTGTGATAGATTTTAAAAAATGAAGTACCAGTACCAAATAAGAGTAAGCCCAGAAGAGGCTGCAAATCAGCATAAACTTACGCAAGCGGTTTCCCGCCACGGAGGCATAGCTCTAAAAGACATTACTTTTGTAAATATCTTAAAGCGATCTATAGATGCCCGGCAAAAGGCCATAAAGATCAATTTAAAAGTTGATGTTTATGTAAAGGAAGCATTTACAGAAGATAAAATTTATCTCCCAGATTACCAGAATGTAGCAAACAAAGAGGAAATTATAATTGTTGGTGCTGGTCCCGCAGGCCTGTTTGCGGCCTTGCGATGTATTGAATTAGGATTTAAACCTATTATTATTGAACGTGGAAAGGATGTTAGAACCCGTAGGCGCGATCTAAAAGCTTTAAATATTGAGCATATTGTAAATGAAGATTCTAATTACTGTTTTGGTGAAGGTGGTGCCGGTACTTATAGCGATGGCAAATTATACACCCGATCTAAAAAACGGGGTGATGTAGATAGAATTTTGAAATTACTTGTAGGTTTTGGCGCTACCCCAGAGATTATGGTAGAGGCACACCCGCATATTGGCACGAATAAACTTCCGGCGATAATAGCAGATATTAGGGAACTAATTATTAATTGTGGCGGAGAAGTTCTTTTTGAAACCCGGGTGACCGATATTCTGGTAGCGAATAATAAAGTTACCGGAATTAAAACCTTAAAAGGTGAAACAATTAATTCTAAAAAAGTTATCCTTGCCACAGGACATTCGGCCAGGGATATTTTTGAACTTTTACATAGAAAAAATATAAAAATTGAAGCCAAAGCCTTTGCGCTTGGCGTTAGGGTAGAACACCCACAGGAATTAATAGATAAAATTCAGTATAAATGTGATTCCAGGGGAGAATTTCTTCCACCTTCACCATATAGCATCGTAAAACAAATAGGAGGTAGAGGAATGTACTCCTTTTGTATGTGCCCCGGCGGAATTATAGCTCCCTGCGCTACCGCACCCGGTGAAGTAGTTACCAACGGTTGGTCTCCCAGTAAACGCGATCAACCAACCGCAAATTCAGGTATTGTTATAGAATTGAGATTATCAGATTTTAAAAATGCCGAAAAGAATCCCCTGGCAGCAATGGAATTCCAGAAGCAAATAGAACAAAAAGCCTGGTTAGAAGGCGGAAGCACCCAAAAAGTGCCGGCTCAACGCTTAGTAGATTTTACTCAAGGGAAAATTTCTACAAATTTGCCGGTGACTTCTTATAAACCCGGCATTACTTCAACCGATTTAAGTGAAGTTTTCCCAGATTTTATTCATAAAACTTTACAGGAAGGTTTTAAAGAATTCAACAAAAGTATGCGAGGTTTTTTAACCAATGAAGCCGTAGTTCACGCGCCAGAATCCAGGACTTCCTCCCCGGTAAGAATCCCGAGAGATCCTTATAGTTTTGAGCATGTACAAATAAGGGGGCTTTACCCCTGCGGGGAAGGCGCCGGTTACGCCGGCGGAATAATTTCTGCAGCAATAGACGGGGAGAGATGTGCCGAAAAATGCGTGGAGAGTTTACAGAATTCTTAGTATTTTGAAAGGTTAAATTATTGATAATTGTCAAGACATTAATAGTGTTGATTTTGGTTTTTTTTATCTTCATTTTTTGAAAACAACCACCATTAAAAATCAAGATTATGCCCATAGTAGGTTCCTTAATAAAAAGTCTTATAGATCTTCGTGATACTATTGTTTCTGAACCGGAAGCAGAAGAAGCCCAAAAAGAGGTACTTACAAAACTGCTTAAAAAAGCTAAAGACACCCAGTTTGGAAAACATTACGATTTTGAATCAATTTTAAAATCTGATGATATTCAAAAAACCTTTGCTGAAAAGGTGCCTTATTTTGATTATAACAAATTGGAGAAGGAATGGTGGCATAAATTACACGATGGTGAAAAAGACGTAACCTGGCCGGGAAGACCTCCATATTTTGCAGTGAGTTCGGGTACTACCGGAACAAGCAGTAAGCGAATCCCGGTTACCGATGAAATGCTGGAGTCTATTAGAAAAGCAGGAATCAAACAGGTTAGTGCGCTAAGTAATTTTGATCTTCCGCCAGATTTCTTTGAAAAGGAGATTATGATGCTGGGAAGCTCTACCGATTTGGAGAAAGAAGGAGACCATAAAGAAGGTGAAATTAGCGGAATTAGCGCAAGTAATATTCCTTTTTGGTTTCGCGGTTATTATAAACCCGGGGAAGAAATTTCAAAAATCGAAGAATGGGATGAGCGAGTTCAACGTATTGCCGAAAACGCTAAGAACTGGGATATTGGAGCCCTAAGTGGAATTCCCTCCTGGTTAGAACTTATGATGAAAAAGGTTATTGAATATAATAATCTTGATAACATTCATGATATCTGGCCAAACCTAAGAGTTTACGCTTCTGGCGGAGTTGCATTTGAGCCTTACGAAAAGAGTTTTAATGCTTTATTGGGCCACCCAATTACGGTTATTGATACATATTTGGCTTCCGAAGGATTTTTGGCAGTACAGGCAAGACCTGATACCAATGCTATGAAACTTATTCTGGATAACGGAATTTATTTTGAATTTGTTCCTTTTAAGGCTGAATATATTAACCAGGATGGTTCTATTGTTGGAGATGCCCCGGTAATTTCTTTAGATGAAGTTGAAGAAGAAAAAGATTACGTACTGCTTATCAGTACCGTTTCTGGTGCCTGGAGATATTTAATTGGGGATACTATTAAATTTACCGATGTTAAACGTAAAGAAATTCGCATCACCGGGAGAACAAAATTCTTTTTAAATGTGGTTGGTTCTCAACTTTCAGTAAATAAAATGAATGATGCCGTACAGGAACTCGAAGATAAATTTGATATTAAAATTCCTGAGTTCACCCTGGCTGCGGTAAGAATTGATGGTGAGTTTCATCACCACTGGTATTTGGGAACCGAAGGCGATACTCCAGAAGAAAAACTTAAAGAGGCTTTAGATGAATCGCTGAAAAATGCTAATAAGAATTATAAAGTTGCGCGTTCTAAAGCTTTAAAAGGCGTGAAAGTAACTAAAGTACATCCCGATATGTTCCCTGAATGGAATGCCGCTAATAAGAAAAAAGGCGGGCAGGTGAAAATGGAAAAAGTTATGGACGAAGAGAAATTTGCAAAGTGGGAAAAGTTTGTAAAAGAACAAAAAGCCTAATCGTCGTCTTCGTCAATTTCATCAATTAAAGCCATAATTTCTTCCTGTGAGAGGTAAAGTTTTTTGATTCTTGCCTTATAGGCATCAGCAAGGTGGGTGTGGTTTAAAATAAAATCTTTAGTGGCTATAATATATTTTCCAAGTCCGTGGTTTACTGCATAGGTATCTGCGGCTCTTTCAGCTTCCTGAATATATCTTTTTGAAGTAAGGTATTTAATTCCAAACCATACCATATTCGCTGCACTACGTTCACGATAATCCATAATGTGCCCCAGCTCGTGGCCAATCCAGCCAATAAGAACTTCTGACGGAACATTTTTTACATCAAAGACTTCATCTTCAATTTTAATGTGTTCGCTTATCATTACAAAGTAAGATCGATTCTTTTTATTCTTTAATAATCCCGAAACTTTGGGCTGCGCTTGCATAAAAGATTTCTGAATCTTCTTTTTAAATTTGAATTCAATTGGGGTATCTCTTAGCTCGGGGTAGTGAGAAAGTGCTACATAAGTTTCCCTCCAAATTTCATCGGGTACAATTTTATTTTCAAACTTTAAAGTATCTTTTTGTTTCATTTGTTCCTGGGCATAAATCGCACTCCAATTCCATTGGCAAAATAGAATTGCTGTGATTAATAAAAAATATGTTTTAAGTATAGAATTCAATTTGGACTGTTTCTGTATAGAGCTAAAAATATAGTAAACCTGCTGGTTTCGCCAAGAAAGTTCTTATAAAATAAACATAAAAAAAGGCCATCTATACAGATGACCTAATTTTATATCGATTTCTAAAACTAATTTAGAAATTATCCCTGCATTAGCTGTTGTAATCTCTGTTGTAGTTCGGTATCGGTTTGAAGTGCCATTGCGATTTTCTCGTAACGTGCAACATCAAGTCCTTCTTCTGAAATAGCATTTTCCATTTCTTTTTGAAACTCGCCTTGCATTCCTTCAATTTCTGAAACAACTTCTTTGTGCTTTGTCAGTTCATCTTCAGTAGCATCAACCTCGGTATTTGGGTCTAAAGAAGCCTGGTGAATTTCATTAAAACGCTGAATGTCAAATCCGCTATCTTCTACTTTCTTCGCCATCTCCTGTTGCGCCTGTTGGTTTACCATTCTAATTTTCTGGTAAGCATCAGCAAATTTAGAAAGCTCCTCGTCACTAACATCTACTTCTACAGTTTGCTGTTGTTGCTGTGGTAGTTGAGTTTGGGCAAATACACTTGCTGATCCTAATAATGCAAAAGCAAATAATAAACCTGCAATCTTTTTTGATTTAATCATAATCGTTGTTTAAAGTTTTTAATGAGGCACAATCTAAAAAGATCATATTGCTACACAAAAGATATTGATAATTAATTTCGGTTTTTTAGAGAAACTTAACTCAAATTGAGAGCCTTGTTAAATTTCTGCTCTAAAATCTCCGGGCAGAAATTACTTCCAGATGAATAGGTTCTCCAATATCTTCTTCCAATTGTTTTTTGATGTCTCTCATTTCATTTCCACTTAGGTTTTCTGGTCCTACCAGGGTAAGAGAAACCCGCAAGGGATCTCCAAACCTAACTTTCACGTCTCTAATTACTAATTCGTTTACGGTAGAGCCTTCTAGTTCCCGTGTAATACTCGCTTCTTTTTTAATTCGGTTAAAAGATAGGGAAAGAGGAACCATTACCATTCCAATTAAAATTAGGGTATAAACCAAACCGAGTTTTGCTCGTTTAAAAGGTGCAAAACCAAGTATAAGAAAAGTGATTCCGGCAAACATAATAATACCCGCAAGGTTAGTTAGATATAATAAAAAGGCACCTGAAAATACCTGCCAATCCCACCAGCCAATTCCAATTCCCGACACGGCCAATGGCGGGACCAGTGCAACTGCAATAGCTACTCCCGCGAGACTTTTTGCAATTCCTTCTTTGGCATGTGCATATGCTGCCGCAACCCCAGAAGCTACTGCAATTCCCATATCTAAAAGCGTAGGTGATAGACGCGCATCAATTTCAGAAGTAATTAATTTTATTGGAATTATGAGTGTAACACCCGAAGAGAATAAAAGCGAAACCCCTGTTCCAATGAGAATGGTGATAATTCCTCTCTTCAGCATGTTGGTATCATAACGAACCATCCCCATCGCAAAAGAAACGATAGGTGAAATAATAGGGGCCAAAATCATTGCTCCAATAATAACGGGAGAAGAATTAGCGAAAAGCCCAAAAGTGGCGATGAGTGTAGAAAGGATCATCATTACCACATAAATAGAGGTGGTTTTGGAGTTTTCCCGCAATACTTTAAACAATTCCTGGAATTCCTCGGTGGTGGCGCGAGGAAAAATTGGTAGGGTACGTTTGGTTAACTCTTCCCTTTTTTCACCCGTAGGCAGCGTATCGGTCTTATTGCTCTTTTTGAGGTTTGCTTCATCTTTTTCTGTACAATATTTACTGGCTTGTGCCAGGCACAAAGATTCGGGTTCTACCCTAAGTAATATTTCTTTGGCTTTTTCTTTTTCTCCATCTATAGTAAATTCTATTTCAGAAGAATTTTTAATGTGCAGTTTGGCAATTTTTATTCTTCCAATAAAAGAAGGCGTTCTGTCTAGTTGCTTACCGCCAGGAAGTAAACTGCGCAATAAAAACCAGATTAATTGCAGTAAATTAGTTGGCGAAATAATAAGTGTAGTAAACATTCCATCGTTTAAAGAACTTTCGGAAACCAGTCTTCTGGCTACCACCGAGCTTAAAGCATGTTCTACTACAATTATTCCCAGCGCCGAAGTATGAATTATTTTTTCATCTTCTGAACTTATTACATACGAGTTATGCGAAAGGGAAGATAGATGTCTTATGTTTTTGAAAAATGTATAAACTTCCCTTACAAAATTGTTGTTTTGATGATCTTCAGTGAAAATAAAAACATTTCCAATATTCACCGACTGGAAGATGGGAATATCGTTACAGTAGAGCATATCCAGGTTATGCGCTTCTTCATTTTCCAGAATTTCTTTTATAACTTCCTTAGGGTCGTTGGCAATGCCTAAACCTTTGGTGGTATATGTATTTTCTGGGTGAGGGAGAATTCCAACTTTTTGATTTTGCTTCGCGGCTTTTGGTAAAAATTCCCTTAGAAATTCATCGCTTAAATAAGTAACTATTATATCGTCTTTTCCTGCTTCAAATTCGGTTTCAGGGTAATCTATGGTTTGTTTTTCGGTATTTTCTAATAACGGAAAAATATCATTTTCCACAGTTTCCCTATCATCAGGATGATGTAAAATATACAGCATAGTTTTCTATTGCGATTGCAAGCGCCAAGATAAGGCTTTTTGAAATCGGCACTAAAAGTTTAACCTGAGTTTTTGAGTTCTCCCCTAAGAATAATATAAGCTTACTCTTCCTCTTTTAAATATTTATCTAAAAATTGTCTTATTTGCCTGTAACCTTCAATTTCATTTTCCTTTTTTATAAATCCATGACCTTCATCTTCAAAAACCACATATTCTACTGGTACATTATTTTCTTTTAGAGCTGCAACAATTTCATCTGATTCAACCTGAAGCACTCGAGGGTCGTTAGCGCCCTGTAAAACCATAACGGGATTTTTAACCTGTTCAGCGTGAAAAAGCGGTGATTTATTATAAAGCGCTACCGAATCTTTTACAGGATCTCCCATTTCTTCGTAAAGCGCTTCGCGGAATGCTTCCCAGTAAGGCGGGATAGATTTTAAGGTACGCAACCAGTTAGTTACCCCAAATATATTTACACCTGCTTCAAACTCATCTGGAGTAAAGGTCATGGCCGCCATCGTCATATAACCACCATAGCTGCCTCCAAGAATTCCTATTTTTTCTGAATCTATGTATTCCTGTTCCTGCAGCCATTTTTTACCCCAAATACAGTCTTTTAGATCTTCCTCTCCGTGTTTTTTATCGTCCATTTTAAAGAAAGTCTTTCCATAACCGCTACTACCGCGATTATTTACAGCTAAAATTGCATAACCCTGATTCACCAAATACTGGATTAAAGCTGAATAACCTATCCGGGATTGCCCTCCGGGTCCGCCGTGAACCCATACCAGGGCGGGAACTTTATTATCTTTTGTAGCTTGATGAGGTTTGTAATAAATAGCGGGAATTTCCAGTCCGTCAAAAGATTCGTACCGTACAACTTCCGCTGAAACCAGATCTTCGGGGTTTATTTCAGGGTTTAAAGTATTGGTTAATTTCTTTAATTCTCCCGATGAAAAATTATAAACATATAGATTATTAGGAGCTTTTGCTGTGCCAATGGTAAGCCGCATTAGTTCTTCACTATCAGAAATATTTACTGCTACAATATCTTCATTTTCCATATCGGGAAGATCAACTTCCTCACCGGTTTTGGTGTTTTCAATAATTAAGCTGTTTTTCCCGTCTTCATTAATACCTGTCACCCTGTATTTATCATTTTCACTAAGATAACTATACATTACGTCCCAGTTGGTCTCAAACAAATTGCTGCTTTGGTTAGTTTCAAGATTATATGCTATTAAACTTTTAAATTCCCTACCGGCATTGGTAATGTAATAGAAATGTTCATCATTTTTATCAAAACCGGAAGCTGAATATTGAGCTGATTCTTCCGAAAGTTCTGTCATTTCTTCGGTTTCTAAATTGTATAGATACAGCTTATTTTCACTGGTGGTAATAGATTTGGTAAGGGCAATTAATTTCCCGTTGTGAGAAATATCTTCAAAAGAGAGATTTTCTTCATTTTTATAAATTAACTCACTTTCCCTGCTCTGCATCTCCATTTCATATAAATCAAAAAACTGCGGATTCCTTTTATTTGAAAGATAATAGAAACCGGTTTTCTCATTGTTCCATCCGGCAAATTGTGCTTTTTCATTTTCTCCGGGAGTTAGATCTGTAGGGTTTTCATTTGGCTCAAGCAGGTAAATATGGTTAATTTCATTTCCTCCTTTATCTGCCGAGTAAAGGATACTCTCAGAATTTGGAACATAATCTATAGCAAAATAGGAATCTTCTTCTGAAGAAGTTATTTGTTGCATTTCTTCGGAAGAAATATCAATTTCAAACAAATTAAAAATTCCACTTTTGTCAGAACTTACCAGTAGTTTATCTTCGTCAGGAGAAAAATAACCTCCGCCTATTCTGGTATTTTCATAAAACTGTTCAATGGTATAATCTTCGGGTTCATGGTTTTGTTGCGCAAATACGGGAAGGCTAAGAAAAGCCATTAAGTAAACAAAATATTTCATAATTAGAAGTTTTGGTTGGTTATGTGGTTTGATAATCAGTAAATTAAATAAACTAAATTTACGTAATTTTCGCTGAACTGGTTTAGATAACCTATTTTTTGCAAAAAGTGGGGTATATCATTATTTTAAAGAAAAAAAATCTAAGTATGAAAAATAAGAATCTAACTTCAATTATATTATTTGCAGCTACTACAGCTTCAAAAGAGTTTAACTTTAGAAAAGATCACGATACAATTAGGGTAAAAGATCTAAAGACTTCCGTAAAATTTTACAAAGATATTTTTGGGTTAGAACAAATAGATAATGGCGGCCTTGGAGACCATATTAAATGGTTTAAGCTGGGTAATAATGTACAGCTGCATTTGGTGGAAAGCGATACGGAAATAGAGAAAAATAAAGGTTTTCACTCTGCTTTTAATACCGAAAACCTATCGGAATTTATGAAATTTCTTAAGGATAAGAATATTCCTTTTGAAAACGGGAAAGGTGAAAAAAATACAATTACCAACCGTCCTGACGGGGTTAAACAAATTTATTTTCAGGATCCCGATGGGTACTGGATAGAGGTGAACGACAGTAAGGTTTAACTTTTTACCGCATATTCCTTTTTAAGCAAGCCAAGTTCTTCAATAGTTTTTAGAACACCGTTTTCGTTGTTATCAAAATTGGTTAAATACTTACTTGCTTTAATAATTTCGGGATGCGCGTTTTTCATTGCGTAGCTGTATTTCGCGTTTTGCATCATTTCCAGGTCATTGAGGTAATCTCCAAAAACCAGGGTTTCTTCAGAAGAAATATTTAATTCTTCCTGAATACCGCTAATTGCATTTCCTTTATTTGCAGTAATAGAAGTGATATCTATAAATACATGGGCGGCAATTGCTACTTTATAATAATTTGCATATTCTTCTAAATGCGGGTAGGTATTTTCTTCAACCCCATTAAAATTACAAAAAGTTACTTTTAAAAATGTATCGTCTACCTGAGTGAGATCGTCAACTTTTTTAATCTTTTTATAAAATTTATTGATTTCGTTAAAAAAGCTATCGTCTTTACTTTCTATATACGCCGAATTTTTCCCGCAAAGTACTAAGTGTGTATTAGAAAGTTCCCTGCCTTTTTTTACAAAATCCATCGCGGCTGTTTTGTCTAAAGGGTTTACATACAGATCTCTTCCTTTATGCACTACGTGAGTACCATTTTCGGCAAAAAACATCATTCGGTCTTTAATTCTTTCAAATTTGCTCTCCAGATTGTAAAACTGCCGGCCACTTGCCACAGCGAACATTATTCCTTTATTATTAAGTAATTCTTCTATCTCCCAAAAATCTGGATGTATCTCGTGCTCGTCGTTCAACAAAGTCCCATCCATATCGGTCACAATCAGTTTTATCATAGCGCAAAATTAAGCTGCAAATATAAAAGATTAGAATTGGGTATAAGTTAAGAAAACATCAAATGTCCTACTATCTAAATAGAATTTCTTGATGTATGTCTTTGATTCCCAAAAGGCTGAAGTGTTATTTGTTATTTTTATTTAAAATAATTATAAATAAGCTTTTGAAAAAGGGATTTCGTTTTTACATTTGCCGCGTATTTAAATCCAATCTAAATAAAAACACTGACTAATGAAGCTTTCAAATAGCCTGGTTATGTTCTTTTTTTTAGCTATTCAAATTAGCTTTGCACAAAATAACGGTGCAATTAAAGGAAATGTAGTAAATAATGCAGCAAACTCTCTGTCTAATGTTAATGTTGAAGTTAAAGGCCTTCAAATTGGTGATGAAACCAATAATAGGGGAGAATTTACGTTGAGAAATATTCCGGAAGGAAACTATACATTACAAATTTCTTATGTAGGGTATGAAACCCAGAATTTAAAAGTTAGCGTACAGCCTGGCGCAACTACCAATATTCCTTCTATTGTTTTGTTAGGAAAGGAAGAGCAGTTGGGAACCGTGGTTTTAAGGGGAAATGGAAACGGCAATAAGTTTACCCGAAATACCAGCGTGAGTGTAGCAAAGATGCCACTTAAAAAGATCGAAAATCCGCAGGTTTATAATAATATTACCGCTGAGCTTTTACAGGAACAGGTAATTACAAATTTTGACGATGCGATTAAAAATGCTTCAGGTCTTACAAAACTTTGGGAATCTACCGGTCGCGGAAACGACGGAGCAGGGTATTTTTCGCTTAGAGGTTTTCCTGTGCAACCAACTTTAGTAAACGGTTTGCCGGCACTAACTAACGGGAGCCCAGATCCTGCCAATATGGAAAATATTGAAGTAATAAAAGGCCCGTCTGGAACGCTTTACGGAAGTAGCCTTGTCTCTTACGGCGGATTGATTAATATCACGACAAAGAAACCTTATAATTATTTTGGCGGAAATGTTTCTTATACTTTAGGAAGCTTCGGACTTAACCGTGTAACTGCCGATGTTAATACTCCGCTTGATGAAACCGGTGATGTTGCTTTAAGAGTAAACACTGCCTACCATACCGAAAACAGCTTTCAGGATGCCGGGTTTAATAAATCTTTATTTGTTGCGCCTTCGTTAAGCTATAAAGTAAATGATAAACTTTCATTTTTTATAAATACTGAATTTTACGATTCTGAAAGTACAAATCCTTTAATGTTGTTCGTAGATAGAGGTGCACCGCTTAGAGCTACCAATATAGAAGAATTAGGTTATAACAACGAACTTTCTTACACCAGTAACGATCTTACTGTAGAGAACCCCACTTTTAGCCTGCAGGCGCAAATGAATTATGAACTTTCAGATAGCTGGACTTCACAAACCGCGGTTTCAACAGGATCGGCTAAAGCATTGGGGAATTATTCATATTTATATGAAACTACTCAGTTTAATCAGGGTAGAGAAGAGGTGCCTGGTGAAGCAACTAATTTAGATGAAGGACTTGTGTTTTCCCGCTACATTAGTAATCAAAATTCTACGACCATAAGTAATGATATTCAGCAGAATTTTATCGGAGATTTCGAAATTGCAGGAATGCGTAACCGCACCGTAGTTGGTTTAGATTATTTCAATAGAAAAGTAATTGATAACAATAGCGGATATATAGGAAATGGCGAGGTTTATATTGGTAATGCCAGCCTTCAGAATGTAAACGAAAGTGTTTACGATATCTACGAGCCTGAAAATTATATCACCAATTACGATAGCGGAATTCTAAGTAAAGAAGGTGTAGCCGGGTTATTAGAAAACGTTAATAGGAATAATAATATCGCTGAAGAAGATATTTATAGCGCCTATATTTCTAACGTTCTCAATTTCACTCCGCAACTGGCTGTAATGACCAGTTTAAGACTAGACCAGTTTGAAACTGAAACCAATAGCCAGACCGCACTATCTCCAAAATTTGGAGTGGTTTATCAACCGGTTTTAGATAAAGTAGCGCTTTTCGCAAATTATATGGATGGTTTTAGCAACGTGGGTCCAAGACAGGTAGATAACCTGGAAACCGGAGAAACAAGAACTATAGTTTTTGATCCTGAAAGAGCAAAACAATTTGAAGTTGGGACCAAATTAAACCTGCTTAAAAATCACCTTTCTGCTACCTTAAGTTATTATGATATCCAGGTTTCAAATATGGTAATGCAAGATGCTGAAAACCCTTTTAATCTTGTTCAGGATGGAGAGCAATATAGCCGCGGATTTGAAGCCAGTCTTACCGCCAGCCCTTTTGAAGGTTTAAATTTAATTGCAGGATTTAGCCATAACGATAGCGAATTAACCAAATCTGATCAAACTGATTTTCTTGGAAGAAGACCAGAATCTGCGGGGCCGGAAACTTTAGCTAACTTCTGGGCAAGCTATCGTTTTGTACAGGGAAATCTTAAAGGTTTTGGACTTGGTTTTGGTGGAAATTATGCCAGTGAAAATATGATCTTTAACCGTCAAACTGCAGGTGTTTTTACCCTTCCTTCTTACACGATTTTAAATGCTTCATTATTCTATAATGTAGATAAATTTGGAATTAATTTGAAGTTGAATAATCTTACCAACGAAGAATATTATACCGGTTGGTCTACAATAAACCCACAAAGACCAAGAAACTTTGCGGCGAGTTTAACTTATAATTTCTAATTAAATAAATTAATATGGTCACCATCAAAATTGTTTTGAGTTTTGGTGGTGGCCTATTTATATGCAGAAAAAAACAAAAAATAAAGGTTTAAAGAAGTGGATTGCTAAACTTCATTTGTGGCTGGGACTGGGTTCCGGTCTTATTGTTTTTATAGTAGCAGTTACCGGATGCATTTTTGTTTTTCACGACGAGATTAAGGATCTAACCCGCGATTATCGCAAGGTCACTTCTCAAACTTCAACATTTGTAGCGCCTTCAAAACTTCAGAATAAAACAAAATCGCTTTTTCCTGAAGCCCAACCGGGAATGGTTGTTTACCAGGGCAGGGATCGCTCGGCTTTTGTTTATTCTGTTATAGATGAGGTGCCGCATCATATTTATTTCAATCCTTATTCTGCCGAATTTCTTCAAAAAGAAAACCTGGAAGACGATTTTTTTCTAATTGTAGAAGATTTACATATGCATCTCTGGCTTCCGGAGAAAATAGGAAAACAGGTAGTAGGAATTTCTACATTAATTTTCGTTTTCATGCTTATCTCTGGAATTGTGCTTTGGTGGCCGAAAAAGCGAAAAAACTTCAAGAAACGTCTTCAAATAAGATGGGATGCCAAATGGCGCCGTGTAAATTACGACTGGCATAGTATAACCGGATTATATATTTCGCTTCTGGCTTTGTTTATAGCCATTATGGGACTTAGTTTTTCTTATGATTGGATGAATCACGGCCTATACGACCTGGCAAATCTATGGCAGGAAAAACCGGAAGACCGGTTAAATATTCAAATTGAAGATGCTGAATATTCTGAAAACGCCCTGGATATTGCAATAGTTGAAACCTTAAAACAACGGCCTGAGGATGAAATGTTTTTTGTGTGGGAACAGGGAGGAAGCGCACCAATAACTACAGGATCTTATCCTGAAGCCCTGGATTATGATCATCAATCTAACTTTTATTTTCATCCGGAAACCGGTGAATTAGTGAAAAACCATGAATATTCGGCTAAAAGTACCGGGATGAAATTGCAGGAAATGACTTTTGGTTTACACACGGGCCAGTATTTTGATCTACCCGGAAAAATAATCGCATTTTTTCTAAGCTTATTTGTAGCCGCTCTTCCCGTTAGCGGATTTATGATTTGGTTTGGCCGAAGGAATAAAAAAAGTAAGCCAAAAGCTTAAAAAAGTATCCAATCAACAATTCCGCCTACAATTGCTATAAAAACAGCGAGCCATAGTGAAGGGAGAAAACCTTCGGTCTTAAAATCGCTACTAAACTGGTCGGCAATTTCTATAATAATCGCGTAAGCAATAACACGGGTGATAAATCCTAATCCCAGGAAATAAAAAATCCCGAAAGTGGCTACGTTTAGCAATAAAGTAAGGACCCAACTTAATAAAAAACTCAGCACACCAATAATTAAAGCTACAATAATAGCTGTTTTAAAGCCGTCTAATTTTACTTTGGGCATTATATTAGCCGCGGCGAGTAAAACCAGGGCGTCTATAACAATATGCACTATCCATTGAAGCATGGCTTTCTATATTTTTTGGTTAGGTTATTTAAAGATAGAAAAAATTAGCCAAAAACTTTAAAGCAATTTTACTCGATAATAGATATTTCCCTGCTAAATATCAGGAGCTGCGCGGTAGTTTATTTAGGGTGTTTTTCTAAAGTAGTAGGTTGTTGATTGGTAAGAATCTCCCAAATAGCTTTAAAATTAGCTAGTTGTTCGCGGCGTTTAATAGTTTCAGAAGAGGTATATGCAACGGGAGCGGCTTCAAAACCTTTATAGTCGGCATCCAGGTTTTTAGCAATATAAAGACTTCTGGGTAAGTGAAATTTTTGCGTGATTACTATGGCGTCTTCGATTTCAAAAACAGATTTTGCCCTGAACATACTATCGTAAGTATCAAAGCCAGAATGATCTAAGATAATATCTTCAGAAGAAACTCCTTTTTTCAATAAATAATTTTTAATGGCATTTACTTCATCATAATCATCGGTTCTATGATCGCCACTCACCAGAAAATTTTCAATCTTATTTAACTTATAAAGTTGGTAAGCAGTTTCTACCCGATCTTCAAGAATTGGAGATAATTTTCCATCAGCATGTACACTAGCGCCAAGAATTATTCCTGTTTTTGCTGAAGGAATCTGGGTGATTTCAGAATAGATTAGGCCAGAAGTTTCTTTTTGTACATAAGCTTCTAATCCAAATATTATAAGGATGCTTATAATAACAAACAGTGCAAAAGCGAGAATTAGTTTTCTAAACAGCTTCATAAGGCGGCGCCAATTATAAAACGAAGATAAAGAATTATAGTTTACTTATTTGTTTAATTTATTGAGGAAACTTTATGCATAAAAAAGTGATTGATTACCTTTGAAAGTCTTAAAAGAATACTTGAAACATGAGCAATATAAAAGCTTTACAATGGCGTTATGCCACTAAAAAGTTCGATCCGCAAAAAATTCTCTCTATAGAGAAAATAAACATTCTTAAAGAAGCCTTTAATTTAACTGCTACCTCTTATGGCTTACAACCTTTAAAAATGGTTGTGGTGCGCAATAAAGAATTGCAGGAGCAATTAAAAACTGCTTCCTGGGAGCAACAACAGTTAAACACTGCGTCTCACGTTTTAGTGATTTGTATTGAAAAGAAAGTTGATAAGAATTTTATTGAAAAATACTTTAAAAGGGTAAAACACATACGCGAAACTCCAGATGATATTTTAGATCCTTTTAAAAAATCTTTGGTAAATAGTTTTGAGTCTAAAGCCGAAGAAGAAGTGCACGCCTGGGCACTAAATCAGGCTTACTTAACTTTGGGGACACTGTTAACCGTTTGTGCTACCGAAGAAATTGATGCTTGCCCAATGGAAGGTTTTGAACCCGATAAATATGATGAGCTCTTAAATTTAGGCGAACGCAATTTAAGATCGGTTCTGGTTTTACCGGTAGGTTACCGTGCAGAAGACGATATGTTTTCTGAATTTAAAAAGGTGCGAAGACCTTTAGATGATGTGATTATTGAAGTAAATTAATAATTTACGTACCGGGTAATTTCAAGTCCGTAGCCAATCATCCCAACACGTTTGGTTTGTTGAGAGTTAGAAAGCAACTTGATTTTATGAATTTCCAGATCGTGTAGAATCTGTGCACCAATTCCAAAATCTTTATTATCCATATTAATAGGCGGAGCTTTAACTTCGCCTTTTTTCTGGCGTTCTTTTAGCTCTGCAAGTCGTGGTAATAAATTTAAAGATTGTAGGGCAGGATTTATAAAAACAATTGCACCGCGGCCTTCCTCGTTTATTGCCCTAAACATATTATCCAATTTCTTGTCGGCATCATTGGTTAATGTTCCAAGAATATCGTTATTAATTAGCGTAGAGTTTACCCTAACCAGAATTTCTTCATCGTTTTTCCAGCTACCTTTGGTAAGTGCTAAATGAACCTGATTATTTGTAGTTTGGCGATAAGCCCGTAATCTAAATTTCCCAAAACGGGTATCGAGATCAAAATCTTCTTTCTTTTCAATTAAAGAATCGTGTTGCATTCTGTAAGCAACAAGGGCTTCAATAGAAACAATTTTAAGATCGAATTTCTGGGCAACTTCCATTAATTGAGGGAGCCTGGCCATAGAACCATCTTCATTCATTATTTCTACAATAACTCCTGCAGGTTCAAAACCGGCTAGCCTGGCAAAATCTATAGCAGCTTCGGTATGTCCGGTTCTTCGTAATACGCCACCTTCTTTAGCTTTAAGCGGAAAAATATGCCCGGGACGGTTAAGGTCTATAGGTTTGGTTTCAGGATCTATTAAAGACTGAATGGTTTTAGCCCTGTCTGAAGCTGAAATTCCTGTGGTAACACCCTTACCGCGTAAATCTACCGAGATGGTAAAACCGGTTTCCATAGGATCGGTATTGTTGCTTACCATCATTTCCAGTTTCAGGTTTTTACAACGTTCTTCGGTAATTGGTGCACAAATGAGTCCGCGGCCGTGAGTAGCCATAAAATTGATCATTTCCGGAGTCACTTTTTCTGCGGCGGCAACAAAATCTCCTTCATTTTCCCTGTCTTCATCATCTACCACAATAACAACCTTGCCTTCACGAATATCGTCTATTGCTTCCTGAATGCTGTGAAGTTTAAGCGGAGTTTGGGTAGTGGTTTCCTGAGCCATGTTATGTGTTATTTTGGGCTGCAAAGATATTTAATCTATTTTTCTTTTCGGCTTAATAATACCAGCTTTTTTAAGAGCTTTACGTATAGGTTCGGTAATATTATCAAAAGCAAAAAGGCCCTGATCTGTAGTCGCCCTGTAGGTGAGATAAATTCCTAATGGTAACATAATTAAAGTAGAAAGCCAGGTGGCCAAAAACGGACTAACACTACCATCTTCGGCGCTGTTTTTAGCAAATATGCCAATAAAGTGGTAGGTAAGAAAAAGTAGAACAGCAACCACCATAGGTAATCCCATCCCGCCTTTTCTAATTATAGCGCCTAAAGGTGCACCCACAAAAAATAAGATAATACAGGCAGCGGCCAGCACGTATTTTTCGTGTAGGGCTATTTCAAATTTGTTGATTTGTTTAGTAGAATTTTTTAACTCAGATTTTTTAATATTTAAATGAGAAAGTGCGCCATTGATAGACCCAAGGGAAAGATTAACAATTTGAATAGCCTGGTAGGTATCGTACTCTTCCAGAATGGTATTTTCTATTTCTTTTATAGAATCTGAAGGATTAAGATTTACTTCAATTTTATCAAAATCTGTTCGCCGGTACATATTTTCGCTAAGATTTCTTTTCTTTTCGTTATGAGCGGTAGAAAATGAATCTATACTTTGCTTAAGTTCAGAAATATTAAGCATTCCCTGGGTGTTACTGTAACTCTCATCTTCCAGGTCTACATTATTAAAATCTGAAAGATCCAGGTTTATGGTATATTCTTCAAAATAACTCTTTGCAAAAGGTTTATTCCTTCTTTTAGAATAATCTGAAGGTTGAATTTCATCGTAATAATTACCGTCTTTTAAAATGAGAGAAAGTACCTCGGAATCTGTACTGCCCATTAATTCGCCTTCTTTGGCCTTCATTACGGTAAAGTTTCCGCTGCGGGCAGTTTTTTTATGGATAATAACATCGGTTAGATACTGGCCGTTATCGCCGCTTTTATCGTCTACTTTAATATTTATGGTCCCCAAATCGTTAAAAACCCCTTCGGTAATGGCCATTGCGGGTTTTAATTTGGCAATATTTTTCCTAAGGTTTATAGATTTATATTCTGCGGCGGGAATAACATTATTAGCAAAAAAGAATGCAGTAACACTTACTAAAAGAATGAATAAAGTTAAGCTACGCATAGCTCTTTGAAGTGAAATCCCCGAAGATTTCATTGCCGCAAACTCATAATTTTCGGCAAAATTACCAAAAGTCATTATGGAAGTAAGCAGAATAGTAAGCGGTAAAACCAGTGGCACCAGTTTGGGAGAGAAATAGAGAAGGAATTTAAGAATAATTTCAGTATCCAAATCTTTCCCGGCTAGTTCACCTATGTACAGCCAAATGGTTTGGAGTACAAAGATGAACATTAGGATAATAAAAACTGTAAAAAACGTTTTTAGGTAACTGGTGAGTATGTACCGGTCTAATATTTTCAATTTAATCTAATCTATTGATGTAAAAATCTTCGTAACGATCTTCTTCAAAGGTAAAAAGGTTTTGTGCCAGTTCCTGGTCAGTTTTAAAGCTTTTTACGGTAATAGTTATTTTGGTGTTATTATCCTGGGTTTGAATAAGATTATAAATATGCTTGGTTTGACTGTCTATTCCCAACAGGATATTCTTAACCTCGGCATCACTGTCTTTTGGAGTTAATTTTACATACTGAATTTTACGACCATTCAAATTTTGAGCGGCGTCCATTTCATAATTGTAACCTTCTTCATAAAAAGTGAACATTTTTGACGGAGTGATATTATTTTCTTCCTCTTCAACGTAGGTAGAAATATTTATCTCTTCGTCTTCAGGAATAATGGTATAAATTTTCTCTCCATCAAACATTTGGGTAGTTCCCATTAAATTTAGTACATATTTTTCTCCTGCAATACTTACATCCCCACGGGTTTCCTGGTTAACATTCGCTGCATTATTTTGTAGGGTGTATTTAAAATCTATCACCATATTGTCATAGCTTTTAACTTTAGAAGAAACTTCTTTTAAAAGGTTTTCAGCTTTTTGAGAATTCTGGGCGCTTAAGCTCAGGGTGAAAACAGCGAGCGTAATTAAAATTAAATTTTTCATCTTAGTAATTAGGTGTATTATTCTTCGTTTAATAATTGATCTAAAGCTGCAAGATCTGTCACTAAAACCTGTCGGGCTTTACTTCCTTCAAAAGGTCCTACAATGCCGGCTGCTTCTAATTGATCTATAATCCTACCGGCGCGATTGTACCCTAATTTTAGTTTACGTTGCAGCAAAGAAGCAGAGCCTTGTTGAGCCGTAACGATCACCTCGGCAGCTTCTCTAAAGAGTTTATCTCTTTCGCTTACATCTATATCAACACCTGTGCCACTATCGTCAGCTTCGTAGGCAGGAAGTTGGTGCGCTTCGGGATAAGCCTTTTGCGAACCAATAAATTCGGTTATTTTATCCACTTCAGGGGTGTCTACAAAAGCACATTGTAGACGCTTAAGCTCATTACCCTGGGTAAAAAGCATATCTCCACGCCCAATTAGTTGATCTGCGCCCTGGCCATCTAAAATCGTCCTGGAATCTATTTTTGAAGTTACCCTAAAAGCAATCCTTGCCGGGAAGTTTGCTTTTATAATCCCGGTAATTACGTTTACCGATGGTCTTTGAGTTGCAATTATTAAATGAATCCCAATGGCACGGGCCAACTGTGCTAAACGGGCAATTGGGGTTTCTACTTCTTTCCCGGCGGTCATTATTAAATCGGCAAATTCATCTACTACCAATACAATGTATGGAAGGAATTTATGGCCGTTTTCGGGATTTAATTTTCTGGCTTTAAATTTTACGTTGTATTCTTTAATATTACGAACCATCGCGTCTTTAAGCAATTCGTAACGATTATCCATTTCAATACATAAAGAATTCAGGGTATTTATAACCTTAGTATTATCGGTAATAATTGCATCTCCTGAATCTGGGAGTTTTGCCAGATAATGTCTTTCAATTTTATTGAAAAGTGTAAGTTCTACTTTTTTAGGATCTACCAGCACAAATTTTACTTCAGCAGGATGTTTGCTATAGAGTAGAGAAGTTAGAATGGCATTTAATCCAACCGATTTACCCTGACCTGTTGCCCCGGCCATAAGCATATGCGGCATTTTTGCGAGATCTACCACGAAAGTCTCGTTAGAAATAGTTTTGCCCAGGGCCATTGGTAATTCCATTTCAGCATTTTGGAATTTTGGCGAAGCAATTACCGAACGCATAGAAACAATGGTTGCGTTTTTATTAGGAACTTCAATACCAATAGTCCCTTTCCCGGGAATTGGCGCAATAATACGAATACCCAATGCTGAAAGGGAAAGCGCAATATCGTCTTCCAGGTTTTTAATTTTTGAGATTCTAATTCCGGCTTCCGGGACAATTTCGTATAAAGTTACGGTTGGGCCAACCGTAGCCTTAATTTGAGCGATCTCAATTTTGTAATTTTTAAGCGTATCTACAATACGGTTTTTATGCTCTTCCAGCTCTTCCTGGTCTACTGTAATACCACCACCATATTCCTGAAGCAACTCCAGGGTTGGGAATTTATAATTACTTAGTTCTAAAGTGGGGTCAAATTCCCCAAAATCTTTTACAATTTTATTGCTAATTTTATCTTCATCCAACTCTTCTTCCTGGGCTGTTTCTACTTCCATTTCTACCTCTTCAGGCTCAACCGGTTTAGGTTTTGGAGTAGGTGCAGTTTTTTCTTGTGTTGGAGGCGTGGTATCCAGTTTTATTTCTGCTGAAGATTTTTCAGCTGGTTTATCGGTTTTTGGGATTGATTTTTCTTTCCAGTCGGTTTCTTCTTCTGTTGCTGAAATTTCTTCATCATTAGACTTAAATTCTTTATTAAGGCTATCTTTTTTAGATTTCAGAAAGCTTCCTATTAATTCAGGCGTAAGGTTTAATCTTAAAGTTAGGTAAGCTATAAATAAGAACAACATCAATAATATTGTTCCGAAGAAACCTAGGTAATCCTGAAGGAAATCGTTCATTTCAAAGCCAATTCGGCCACCCAGCAGCGGATTTTCTGCAGCGAAAAAACCGAAGAAAATAGCCAGCCAAAGCATTATTAAAATACCCCAAAACCAGGATTCCCTTAGTTTTGTAGATTTTACACCAAGAAAAAGATGAAATCCGCTGTAGCTTACTAAAATTGAAAAGATAAAAGCGGCAACGCCAAATCCTTTGTACATAAAAAAGTCACTAACTGAAGCGCCAAATTTGCTTAACCAGTTTTTGGTTTCTACTTCACGATTTGAGAATTCGCCAAGCGTGCTTTGGTCTACCTGCCAATTGAATAAAAACGAAATAAATGCAACACTTAAAGCGAGGCCAAATAACATTAAGAAACTGCCTAAAACTACCTTTTGTTGCCGGTTAAGTTTAAAGGAAAATTTAGTCGACTTTTTCCCGGTGCTTGTTTTAGTCCTGGTTTTCTTTTTGGCCATAGATGATTTGTAGGATTTTGAGCAAAAATACAAATTAGCCCCGTCTAAAATAAAGAAAATTGCTTTCAGTTTATGGGGTGCTGTTTTGTATGCTTAAACGTTCAAATCTAAGCAATTATTTTTTGAGAAATATAGCGGAAAATCATTCAGCATCTAAAAGCCTTGGATTCTGAAAGCTACTGAAGAATATTTTAAAAAATATAAGGAAAGTAAATAAACGCACCAATAATTACCGCAGTTACTGCAGCGATAAATACTGCGCCAGCGGCAATATCTTTGATATGACCAATTTTACTATGAAAATCTGGATGCACAAAGTCTGCCATTGCTTCAAGACCTGAATTTAGTCCTTCGGCAGTCATCACCAGGCCTATAGCTACAAACTGAAACATCCATTCGGTTTTACTAATATCAAAGAAATAACCGGCAATACACATAATTATTGCGAGCACAAATTGCACTTGTATGCTCTGCTCGTGTTTTAGTAGCAACCAGGCACCTTTAATGGCATAGCCGCCTCCTCTAATTCTTTTTCCGAGGAAACTATCCCGCATTATAACAGGGTTTTAAGAGCAGCCAGGTAATCTGGTTCTTCGCCAATTTCGGGAACTTGCTGGCTGTGGATTACATTGCCGTTTTCATCTAAAACAATTACTACTCGAGAAAGTAAAGCTTCAAAAGGGCCATCCATAATTTCAAGACCGTAATCTTTTCCAAAGTTTCTATCTCTAAAATCTGATAGGTTAATTATGTTTTCTAAACCTTCATCGTTCACAAAACGCTTTTGAGCGAATGGTAAATCGCGGGAAATACAAAGTACAACGGTATTATCAAGTTCTGTAGCTCTCTCGTTAAATTTTCTAACTGAAGTTGCACAAACCCCTGTGTCTATACTTGGAAAAATATTAAGAATTACACGCTTTCCTTTAAAATCGTTTAAGGTTGCGGTGCTAAGATCTGATTTAATGAGGGCGAAATGGGGTGCTCTCTCTCCTTTTTCTGGAAGGTTACCATAGGTGTTAATTTTTTCACCTTTTAATGTTATTTGCGACATGGATGTTTTCTATTAAATTGGATTGATAAATTTAGAACATCTGTTTTAGGGATTTACTAAAATTATCATAAAAACAAAGGGCTGCCTTAATATAAGACAGCCCTTTTTAAATTATAATCAAAACGCGATTTCTAACGGTCTATAGAGCCAACTACTTTTTGCATAAAGTTGTTACAGGCATCTTTTTCTGGAGTACCTCCATCTATAGAATGCTTTACTTCCACAGCTCCGCATAAGTTCGAGATCAATTCGCCTATCACATCCATTTCCTCGTCTTTTACCGAACGATGTTCAGAATAGCTTTCAAGGACTTCTATGGTATGTTCCAGTTTTTGAGCCTCGTTCTCACGTGCTAAATGTTTAATTACTGGTAACTTCATTTACTAGGTCTTTTAGAGGTTCAAATTTGTTAGTTTGTACCTGGTTTACGAAACTTCCGTTTTTAAAAGTGGCAAAAGTTGGTAGGTTATCTACATTTGCCAGTTTTCTGGATTCCGGATATTTCTCGGCATCTACCAATAAGAACGTTGCGTTCTCATTTTCTGAAGCTAATTTCTTGAATTTAGGCTTCATTAATCGGCAGTTACCGCACCATCCGGCCATATATTGTACCACAACGGTTTCGTTATCTGAAACTATTTCGTTTAAATTATCCTGTTCTAATTCTTTTATCATAACAATCTCTTTCCCTTTTTTTCTTAGTTTAAGCTTAGGTAAGAAGCAACTCCGTCTCTATCGGCGTTCATTGCGTCTTTACCTTCTTCCCAGTTTGCAGGACAAACCTCACCTTTTTCCTGTACGTGAGTGTAAGCATCTACAAGTCTTAAGAATTCTGCTACATTTCTACCAAGTGGCATATCGTTTACTCCTTCGTGGAAGATTTTACCTTCTTCATCAATAAGGTAAGTAGCACGG
This sequence comes from Salegentibacter sp. UBA1130, assembly GCF_002311535.1. Classification (NCBI taxonomy): domain Bacteria; kingdom Pseudomonadati; phylum Bacteroidota; class Flavobacteriia; order Flavobacteriales; family Flavobacteriaceae; genus Salegentibacter; species Salegentibacter sp. UBA1130. The sequence continues at coordinate 63,054 of NZ_DCAP01000007.1, forward strand.
TATGTTACGTTGTCTCCTTCTAGAGTAACATCCCCGGTTTCTTCATCATAAGATTCTCCGGTAATATCAAGAATTCCAAGACGTGAACTTAGGTTTCTGTTAGAATCTGCAAGGATTGGATATTTAACGCCTTCAATTCCTCCATTATCTTTTGGAGTATTTAACCAGGCAAAATGTACTTCTGGAGTATCACAAGAAGCTCCAACTACCATTACATTTCTTTTTTCAAATTCTTCAGCAGCTTTCTGGAAAGCGTGTAATTCTGTAGGGCAAACAAAGGTGAAATCTTTAGGGTACCAGAATAACAATACTTTTTTCTTGTTTTTCTGTGCTTCTTCCAAAATATTTAGTTGAAAGGTATCACCCATTTCATCCATTGCGTTTACGCTTAAATTTGGAAATTTTTTTCCTACTAATGACATATTAATTCTGTTTTTTATTGGTTTAACTTACATTGTAATTCTTGTGCAAATTTAAGGAAAGTTTCCCCTTAAAAAAGTTATTGAAATTTTAAAATACTATACAATAATAGATTTTGCTTATTGCTATTGCGAAACTAAATAGAGAGGTTTTATTTAGGAATTGTTTTACCAGTAAAAACAGGGGTTTTAAGCAGTTTGAGTTTTAGGAGATTCGCTTAATTCTTTGATTTTTATGCTAAAAGCAGCAAAAAGCAGGGTCATAAACGGACTCAAATAATTGAAGAAAGCATAGCCCGCATAACTAAGGGTTGGTACACCCAAAACACCACTGTGATACGCCCCGCATGTATTCCACGGAATTAATACTGAAGTAACCGTTCCCGAGTCTTCTAAAGCTCTACTCAAATTTTCTGGAGCAAGACCTTTATCGCGGTAAGCTTTGGCAAACATTTTTCCCGGAACTACAATCGCTAAATATTGATCTGAAGCAGTAGCGTTTAAAGCCAGACAGCTAAATACCGTACTGGCGAATAAACCAAAGGTGGTATGGAATAAATTTAATAGAGCCTTGCTAATTCTGGCCAGTGCACCAATAGCTTCCATAATTCCGCCAAAAACCATAGCGCAAATAATTAGCCAAATCGTACCTAACATTCCCGCCATTCCGCCGGCAGAAAACAAATCGTTTAAGTTTTCATTATCGGTTTCAACTGCAGTTTCTACAGTAATTGCCTGCATAACGCCCCGGTAGCCACTAACAAAATCCAGGTTTGTGGTACCTGCGATTTGCGCTACAATTTCAGGTTGAAAAAATAAGGCAGCGGCAGCACCAAGTAGCGTGCCCAGTAATAAAGCGATTAAAGGGGAAGTCTTTTTTACTATTAATGCAATTACAATTATGGGTACTAAAAATAACCAGGGGGATATTCTAAAAGAATTTTCTATGGATGCAAGAATAGCAGAAGTATCTGTAGTTCCCGAAGTATCTAAATTCAATCCAATAATCACAAAAATAATTAGTGTTATGGTGACCGTGGGAACGGTGGTAAGGGTCATATATCTAATATGCGTAAACAAATCGGTTCCAGCCATTGCCGGTGCAAGGTTGGTAGTATCGCTTAAAGGTGACAATTTATCTCCAAAATAAGCCCCGGAAAGAATTGCTCCCGCTGTCATCCCTACCGAAATTCCTAAAGCTTCCGCAATTCCTATTAAGGCGATACCTACGGTGGCTGAAGTTGTCCAGCTACTTCCTGTCGCGACTGAGATCACAGCACAAATAATGACACACGCGGCGAGAAAGATCGTAGGATTTAAAATTTGTAATCCGTAGTAAATCATGGTGGGAATAATTCCTGAAATAAGCCAGGTCCCCGCCAAAGCACCCACCATTAATAGAATAAGAATTGCCCCGGCCGTACTTTGAATATTACCGGCAACCTCATCTATCATTTTATCGTATTCCACATTATTAAAATACCCAACAATAGCTGCAACAGCACCTCCAAGTAACAAGACAAACTGGTTGGAACCGCTTAATGAATCGTCCCCAAAAACAAATACATTAAAGGCCAGCATTGCGATAAGCGCAAAAACAGGAATTAATGCAGGCCAAATACCGAGTTCTTTATTGGTAGGAATTTGTTTGGTTTGAGACGGGTCTTGGTTTTCCATTAAAGCTTGAAGTATATGTAGAAAACCTTATCAAAAAAGGTTTTCGGTTGAATTTATTTTAATCAGATTTTTCTATTCGCCTGTAATTTTACGATTTTACAGGAAAATGAGCAAGTTTTCTATAAAACTATAAAATTGATTAAAATTTATATCCAACTCCAAGTTGAATTCCAAAGGTGGTAAGTTTTTGGTGGAAATTTTTTTCTTCAAAAGGAATTACCGCATACCTTCTAAAATTAGGATTCACATAAAAATTGAAATTATTAAACGCATATTGGGCGCCTAATCCAAAACCAACACCAATTCCCGCCTGCGGATCTACAGATTCACTTTCTGAGCCTTGAAAATCCATTACAGGGCCTCCATTTACAAAGAAATAATCCAGGAAATTATAATTAGCAAAAATAGGAATAGAAGTGGTTTGCAATTCCTCAGAGCGCGTAGTTTGTTCCGGCATTGGGGCTGATGTTATCAATACATCTCCCCGCCAGTAATTTAGTCCGGTTTCCAGGGAAAGGTTATCGGTTACAGAAAGTAAATATCTGAAGCCGAATTCATATGAGTTTTCAATGTCAGCGCTTCCGCCTCCGGTAATTTCTTCACTTCTTAATAAATCGCTGTTGGTAAACCCGAAATAAAGCCGAACTTCATTTTGAGTTTGTGCAAACGCACTGAGGCTAAAAAATAGGAGGAATAGGGAGAGTAGTAGTTTTTTCAAAGTTTTATTTTTTGTGAATATACAAAAAAGAGAAAGTCCGAAAATATTATCACCCTTTAACGATTTTATTTTCGGACTTTCTTCTTTATTAAACTATCTCCTCATCCATTATGCCCACTTCAGCCATACAGGATTTCATTATTTTATAAGTTCGTTCTATATCATTATCCAAACCAATAGAAAAACGAATAAGTCCGTTGCTTAGGCCCATTTCTTCCTGCTCTTCGATTGGGATTTCAGAAGATGTAGAGCTTCCGGGTGCGCTAAACAGGGTTTTGTAAAAACCTAAACTTACGGCAAGGTAACCCAGGTTTTTTTCCTGCATTAGTTCCATTAACGCGTTGGCTTTATCCAGGCTACCTACATCTACGGTTAATAAACCACCAAAACCGTAATCTTCATTCATCATCTTTTTAAAAGTTTCGTGGCCGGGATGCGTTTTTAATCCGGGGTAAACCGTTCTTAAGCCGTCTTCCTGGAATTTTTTAGCCAAAAACATGGCATTATGACTGTGTTGCTTTATCCTAATATGCAGTGTTCTTAGGTTCTTTAAAACCGAAGCCGCTCGCATGCTATCCATTGTTGGGCCAAGTAACATATTAGCACCATCGTTAACACTGCGAAGCGCGTTAATAAAATCCTGACTTCCGCAGGTAACGCCACCAACCGTATCGCTGCTGCCATTAATGAATTTAGTTAGGCTATGGATTACCACATCGGCTCCCAATTCTTTCGGACTAATAGAAAGTGGTGAAAACGTATTATCTACCACAAAGGTGAGCTGATGCTTTTTTGCGATTTTTGCTAAAGCTTCAAGATCTGCAACTTCTAAAAGCGGATTACTTACCGATTCGCAGTAAAGCACTTTAGTATTTTTGGTGATGGCAGCTTCAATGCTTTTAAGATTTGTAATATCTGCAAAAGAGGTTTTGATATTAAATTTCGGAATAAAATTCTTCATAAACGCATAAGTTCCTCCGTAAACCGTTCGGCTGGAAACAATATGATCGCCGGCCTGGCACAGTTGAAGCAGGGTAGAAGTGATAGCGCCCATCCCACTGGCGGCTACATTTGCGGTTTCGGTACCTTCCATTGCGGCAAGGGCTTCACCCAAATATAAATTTGAAGGGGAAGAATGCCTGGAATAAAGGTAGCAACCCTCTGAGTTTCCTTCAAACGTATCGAACATGGTTTTTGCCGAAAGAAAAGTGTAAATAGAAGAATCGGAAATTGAAGGATTTACTCCTCCAAATTCGCCAAAATACTGAAGGTCCTGGATATTATCTGCAGGTTTATATTTCATCTTTATCAAATTTATAGTTCTCTCAAAATTACAGACTAATAGAATTAAAATCAATAGGTGCGATTTAATTCAGTAAATAAAACTATATATGGGATATTTATTAGATTTATAATCAGTAAATACTTATTTTAGTAATTAAGCGTAGAAAAATTTTCTTTATGAAATTAGATCAAAAAGATCTCCAAATCTTAAAACATCTTCAGCAGGATAGTAAAATGACTAATAAAGAGATTTCTAACAAGTTGAAACTTTCGGTTACTGCGGTTTTTGAAAGAATTAAACGCCTGGAACGGGAAGGGGTGATTTCTAAATATGTGGCACTTGTTTCGCCAGATAAAGTGGAAAAGAATTTTATGGTTTTTTGCCAGATAAAACTTATTCAGCATTCCCGGTCTTATTTAACAAAATTTGAAAGTGAGGTCACAAAACTTACTGAGGTTTTGGAATGCTATCACGTAAGTGGCGAATATGATTATATCTTGAAAGTTATTGTAAAAGATATGGAAGCTTACCGTGAATTTATGGTTACCAAACTCACTAATTTAGATCACATTGGTAGTACTCAAAGTACTTTTATAATAAGTCCGGTGAAAAGCACTACAGCTATACCTTTATAGTATTTAAGTTAAAGTGTTATTAAAAATAACAATAAGATCACAAAATATTTAAAATAGTTTACAGGAAGTAAATTTTAATTGAATAGTCTTTATTTTTACTTTAAGAAGTACATTCTTGAAATCTATAAATTATTGAATATTAGTAAAATATAAGATTTTTTTAGCTTCTGTTTTCATTTAATAATTCTTCAGTTTTTCTCTCCAAATATCAGTGTTAGAAGCTCTTTCTAATTGGTTTTCAGTAAGAAAGCCATATGAAATAAGAAAATAATATTGTATATTAACAAGCATCGAAAAAAAGTGGGGCTTTTATTTATTCCTTCTCGCTTTTTGTATGTTTTAGATTAACCATTCAACTGAACAACCAAATATTTTATGACTGAAGAGCAAACTAAATCTCAGCAGCTCCTTGACAGGAGAAAAAACATTGTCGCCAACGGAGTTGGTGTTTTCAATACAGCCACAGTTAAAAAGGCAAAAGGTGCAATAATTACCGATGTAGACGGAAAAGAACATATAGATTTTGCCGGGGGGATTGGTGTGGTAAACGCAGGCCATTGTCCCGAACCTGTTGTGAAAGCTATACAGGAACAGGCTGAAAAGTACTTACATACCAGTTTTAACGTGGTGACCTATGAGCCTTATATTCAACTCTGTGAAGAACTGGCTGAAATTCTTCCGCATGGAGAGAAAACCAAAGCTATGCTTATTAGCACGGGCGCAGAAGCCGTAGAAAATGCCATTAAAATTGCCCGGCAGGCCACAAAAAGACCCGCGGTAATTTGTTTTACCGAGGCATACCACGGACGTACGCTTATGGGAATGAGTCTAACCAGTAAAGTGAACTACAAATTTTCTTCGGGGCCATTTGCTCCGGAAGTTTACCGAATTCCCTTTCCCAATTTTTACAAATATCACGGTACCCAAAGTATGGAGGAGTTTGTAGAGACAGAGTTAAAGAGACTTAAGGAAAGCGCCCATAGTATGGTAGATATAAATAGCGTTGCTGCTATTATTGTTGAGCCAATTCAGGGAGAAGGTGGGTTTAATCCAATTCCGCAGAAATACCTGGAAGGCTTGCGTTCCTTTTGTGATGAACATGGAGTTTTATTAATTTTTGATGAAATTCAAAGTGGTTTTTGCCGTACAGGCCATTGGGCCAGCTGGCAGCATTACGGCGTACAACCAGATATTAGCACTTATGCAAAATCTATGGGCTCCGGGCTTCCTATTGCCGCTGTTCTTGGAAGGGCTGAAATTATGGATGCTGCTGAACCGGGAACCATTGGTGGCACTTATATTGGGAGCCCCGTTTGTTGTGCAGCCGCCCTTGCCACTATTCAATTGATGAAAGATGAAAACCTAAACGAGCGAGCACTCTATATAGGTAAGCTCATTACTGAAAGAATGGAAAATTTCAGGAAAGAATGTCCTGAAATTGGCGATGTACGAGGTTTAGGTGCTATGATTGGAATAGAATTTATTCAGGATAACGACCCTGGAAAACCCCATACAGAACTTTGTGCTAAAATCGTAAAAGGATGCGCAGAAGAGGGTTTAATACTTATAAGTGCAGGTACCTTTAAAAATGTAATAAGAATATTATGCCCTCTCGTAATCACCGATGAACAATTAAATAGTGCTCTGGATATTCTTGAAAATCAAATAAAAAAGCATACCTAATTTTTTCAAACTGAATTTTCTAAAAAGAAGATACAGTGACACTGTTGTGCTCATTTTTTGAATTAAATTAATTAGTAGTTGTTTGATAATAAACTAAATACATAAAACCCGTGAAAATATTTTCTACGGGTAATAAGAAATAAAAATATATGAATCCATTTGCAATAGCAGGAATACAGATGAAAGTTTCGGCAGTCGCCTCAAATGTTGAGATGATGAAGTTGAAACTTGATATTACCATGAGCCTTTACCCCTGGGTAGATATGGTAGTTTTTAGTGAATTATGTGGCTACGGCCCTTTAACTCATAATGCACAGGAAATACCGGGAGATTTTGAAAAGGAGATGCAGGCCGCAGCTAAAAAGCACGGGGTTTGGTTATTACCGGGTTCAATATTCGAAAAAAGTGAAGGTAAAATTTATAATACCGCAACAGTAATAAACCCTCAGGGAGAAATTGTTACACGTTACCGAAAAATGTTTCCTTTTTACCCTTACGAAGTAGGAGTAACTCCCGGTTCTGGTTTCTGCGTTTTTGACGTCCCGGGAGTGGCAAAATTTGGGATATCTATTTGTTACGATATGTGGTTTCCTGAAACTGTGCGTACCCTCGCAGTAATGGGAGCCGAAGTAATTTTACACCCCACCATGACCGGTACTATAGACAGGGATATAGAATTATCAATTGTAAGGGCTATGGCCGCGGTGAATCAGTGTTACTTTTTTGACGTAAACGGGCTGGAGTCTGGTGGTAATGGAAGATCATTGGTTTGTGGACCAGATGGACGTGTTATTTATCAGGCCGAAGGCAATGAGGAAATTTTTCCGTTAGAGCTTAATATTAACAGGGTAAGAAGAAGTCGGGAACTCGGAGTTTTACGTTTGGGACAACCATTAAAAAGCTTTAGAGATCATATAGGTGATTTCAATATTTATCAAAAAGGAACTCAATTGCCTTATCTCAATTCGCTGGGGCCACTTATTAAACCTACGAGATTAGATAATCTTGCCAAGTTAAAAATGAAAGAACACGAATATGAACCACCTGAAAATCCTACAGGATATAAAGGTTTTGGAGCATAATTAAAAAACAGGAACTATGGGAGGAACATCACAAAAGAAGAAAAAGGAAAAACAGGAAGAAACGCTTAAAGATTTTATTAGTTGGTTTGAAATTCCTGCAATTAATTTCCAGCAAGCGGTAGATTTTTATAACCGTATTTTTAATATGGATATGGAAACTCAATTTGACGGAAATTATGCGATGGCATTTTTCCCGGCAGAAAAGGGAATTGGAGGGGCCATTGTTACAGGTCCAAATTCTATTCCGGGAATAATAGGGCCCTTGCTTTATCTCAATGCCGGCAAAGATCTAAACCGTATTTTAAATAGAGTTGAAGGAGCCGGAGGAAGAATTGTGATGACCAAAACCCTGATTAATCCTGAATCGGGTTATTTCGCCATTTTTATAGATTCTGAAGGGAATAAACTCGCTTTACATTCAAAAGAATAATTATGCCAGAGAAAAAATTAGATAGTGCACATTATTATAATATCGCTCAATGTAGAGTAGAATCCTGGAACACCTTAAAAAGTGAGTCGACTAAACTTCATTCTTCCCCTCGAGGATCAGAAGATGAAAAAAAACATAAGAAAAATCTTCGGCAACTACTCAAGGAATTGGAGGGTGTAGAATGCTTTTTCGCATTTCCGGGTTTATCCTGTATAGATACTCTGCGCGAAATGTTAGATAGACAGGAACATACCGCGGCTTCCCATAAAATTGCTGAAATCACAAAGAACCTGGTAAGTGACCGGTATAGAAGTAATCCAGATTTTTTGGAAGATGAAGATCCAGGAGCAGACCTTACAGATAAAGGAGAATATACCGAAGTTGCCAGGAAAAATTATTTTGAAGTCATGTTTGTTGAAGATATTTCTCAAGCAGAAGAAAATAAACTGAGGCATGATCTTAAAGAAATGCGACTTTCTAACGAGCAGTTTGCATATGGGATTGTAGTACAGCGTTCTTTTGAAGATGCTTTAATTGCGCTTCAGTTTAATTTTAATATTCAGGCGGTTGTAATTCGTTATGCGCCTCCCTACCATTCTAAAAAGATTACTCCGGTAATTAAACCTTTTATACAGAATATTTTAAAATTGAAATATGGTTCTAAACCGCCTACAGAGTTAGGTCCGATTTTAGGAACTATGGTAAAAAAATTCAGGCCAGAACTGGATACCTATTATGTTACTGATACGGCTTTAGGTAATTTAAAAGATAGCACTTTAAAAACCTTCAGAAGGATTTTTTATAGAACTGAAGATTTACAGGAATTACACCTTACCGTAATTAGAGGAATAAGCGAGCGCTATGAAACACCGTTTTTTTCAGCTTTAAAAGATTACAGTAAAAAGCCAACCGGAATTTTTCACGCAATGCCTATTTCGCGGGGAAATTCGGTTTTTAAGTCAAGATGGATCAACGATTTTGGAAATTTTTACGGTCGAAATATGTTCCTGGCAGAAACTTCTTCTACCACGGGAGGTTTAGATTCTTTATTGCAACCAACCGGTTCGCTTAAAAAAGCGCAGCAAAAGGCCAGCGATGCCTATGGTTCCAGAAATACATATTTTGTAACCAATGGTACTTCTACCGCCAATAAAATAGTAGTGCAGGCCCTGGTTAAACCTGGAGATGTGATTTTAATAGACCGGGATTGCCATAAATCGCATCATTATGGATTAGTGTTAGCAGGAGCTTATCCTGTTTATCTGGATTCTTATCCTATTGAAGAATATTCTATGTATGGTGCAGTACCGCTAAAACAGATAAAAGAAAAATTACTTCAGTTAAAAAAAGCAGGAAGGTTAAGTTTGGTGAAAATGCTGTTGTTAACCAATTGCACTTTTGACGGACTCGTTTACAATGTTGAAAAAGTTATGCAGGAAGTTCTGGCCATTAAACCAGATATGATCTTTCTATGGGATGAAGCCTGGTTTGCATTTGCTGGTTTTACCTATAATTATAAGCAAAGAACCGGAATGTTTGTTGCGCAAAAATTATTTAATAAATACCAAAGCGATAGTTACAGGGAAGAATACAATGCGCATATTAAAAACCTTAAAAAGAATGAAATTCCAAGCCTCCCAAATCCAGATGAAGTGCGAATCAGGGTTTATTCTACGCAGAGTACACATAAGACGCTTAGTAGCTTCAGGCAGGGTTCTATGATTCATATTTGGGACGAAGATTTCCGTAAAAAAAGCGAGAATACTTTTATGGAAGCCTACATGACACACACTTCAACTTCTCCTAATTATCAGATGCTCGCTTCATTAGATGTTGGAAGAAGACAGGTGCAATTTGAAGGTTATGAGCTGGTAGAAAAAAGCATAGAGCTGGCTATGGTGTTAAGGGCCAAGGTGAATGATCATCCTAAATTGAAGAAATATTTTGATGTTTTAACAATAGGCAATTTTATTCCGAAACAACACCGTAAATCGGGCATAAAGGAATATTATAATTCAAAGGAAGGTTGGAATAGGATGGAAACCGCCTGGGAACAGGATGAGTTTGTTTTAGATCCAACCAAAATTACCCTACACATTGGTAGAACCGGTGTAGACGGAGATACTTTTAAGAATAGATACTTGATGGATAAATTCAATATTCAGATTAATAAAACTTCCAGAAATACGGTTTTGTTTATGACGAATATTGGAACTACACGAGGGAGTGTAACTTATTTAACTAATGCACTTTTGAAAATAGCCGATGAGCTGGACCAGGAATTCAAAACCCTTAGCCAGAAAGAGGGGAATAATCGCAGGGATAGAATTAAATCTTTAACTGAAGATTTCCCACCCTTACCAGATTTTAGTTATTTCCATCATTCATTTCAGGCCGTTCCTGGAGTTCCGGGCGGTAATATTAGAGAGGCATTTTTTCTCGCTTACAACGAAGAGAATTATGAATATATGCCGCTTACCGATTGCTTACCGGCAATGGAAGAAAACCGGATCCTGGTAGCTTCCTCTTTTATAATTCCTTATCCGCCGGGATTTCCGGTACTTGTTCCCGGTCAGGTAGTAAGTAAGGAAATAATAAGATTTCTTACTGCACTAGATGTTTCTGAAATTCACGGCTACCGGGCAGATCTCGGCCTAAGAATTTTTAAGGATAATGTGCTAAATCGTCAAAAAACAGTGAGTTCTATGGGCTCTATGGGGAACAATTCGAAGAAAAAGATCACTAACTTAAAAAATTAAAATTATGGAATCAAAGAAACCAAAATCTTCCAATAAAAAGGAAGGAACAAATACAAAAAAAACAACGCCTGAAAAAGAACCGGTTTCCCCGGAACGTAGCGCGAAAAAAGACCGAAAATTAAAGGTTACCGAAGAAAAACCATTAAAAGGAAAAAAATCTGTGCCTTTAGATTCTACGGCGCAGCAAGGTAAAGCACCAGGTTCTTCTTCTGCAAAAAAGAAAAAAACTGCTAAAACTTCGAGTGCTAAAAAGCCTAAAACTACTACCACCACAAAAAAAGAAGTAGGAGGCACTAAGGCTACTGGTAAAAAATTAGCTACCAATGCTCCAAGACAGTATAAAAGTAAGAATGCGCTGGAGGGAGTTTCAGATATTCGAAGATCTTTTCACAAAAACGAAGAACCTTTATATTTCATAAGCGCCACAAATTTTAATCTTTTAGGTGCCGATGAGTGGATTAAAGGATTCAAATTTATATGCCATATCGAATGTTTTGATGGTCTTCATCCTAATGTTTTTTCTCCTAAAACCGAAATTCCTCACGATGATTTTGAAGGAATAGAGGACATAAATAACTATTTATTACAACATCCCGAAGTTCAGGATTATCTAAAAACACGATCTGTAGATGGAAGGGCAGGGAAAGCGATGTTCCTTATGTTTAATGAAAAAACCGAGGAACTTGCAGAAAAACTCGGTTTGGAAATTATGTTTCCAAAAGCCGAAATGCGAACTTTCCTAGATAATAAAGTAAATACCAACCGTATTGCAGAAAAAGCCGGAGTGGCTTGTGTGCCTTATGTGTTGACAAAAGTAGATAATTATGAACATTTAAGAGAGGTTTCTAAGCACCTTGGAAACGAGTTGGTTATCCAGACCCCTTTTGGAGATTCCGGCCATACTACTTTCTTTATTTCTAATGAGGAAGAATACCAAAAACACGCTGAAGAAATTGAAAAAGAAGAAGAAGTAAAGGTAATGAAGCGTATTCGTTGCCGTGGTTCTGCTATAGAAGCTTGTGTAACCAGGCATGGAACAATCGTAGCTCCGCTTATGACAGAACTAGTAGGCTTTAAAGACCTTACTCCATATGAAGGTGGTTGGTGTGGTAACGAGATTTATCCAAATGCTTTTACGCCCGAGTTAAGAGATAAAGCGATAGAATATACCCAGTTATTCGGAAATCAATTAAGGGAAGAAGGTTATAAAGGCTATTTTGAACTAGATTTCTTAATAGATCAGGATAATGGAGAGATCTATTTAGGAGAACTAAATCCACGGGTAACAGGAGCAAGTTCTATAACCAATCACGCGGTATTTGCCCTGGCAGATGCACCATTATTCGTTTTTCATATTCTGGAATGGATGGATATTGATTATGATCTTGATATAGAAGCTATAAACAACCGTTGGGCCCGCCAGGAAAATATAGATAGCTGGAGCCAGCTTATTATAAAGCATACCGAAGATACCATAGAATATGTGACAAATGCACCAAACTCTGGTATTTACAGAATGTATGATACCGGCCATATTCAGTTTGACAGGATGGATACTCACCGTAGGGCAGTGGAAAATGAAAATGAAGCGTTTTTCTTACGAATAACCCGAAAAGGAGATTATTTATATGAAGGTGCAGATATGGGAATTCTGGTAAGCCGCGGGCGTATGATGACCGATGATTTTAGGCTCAATAACAGGGCTAAACACTGGATTAAAGCTATTAGAGCACAATACACTTCTGAAATGGTAGAAGACAAGAAAAAGCGAAAATTATCAGGAACTTTAACTAAATAATAGGTGAGATTTTGTGAGAGTAAAAGGAAATAAAACTACTTTGCCACAGTAATAAATCAATATTATTTAAAAACCATTCTAAATGCAGTTACATTTTAATGCTATTTCAGAACTCGGAAAACCGGGTTCCAAATGGCAAAAATTATATAATACTCACTGGTCCGCTTATAAAAGTTGGCTTAAATCAAAAGGAACAACAAATTATCCAGATCTTAAAACCTCACAGGAAGCACTTAAAAAGTATATGCCAGAGATGTGGCCTACTTATCAGCGCTTATGCAAATTAGCGAAAGACGATAAGGTAGCCTCAAGATTTTTAACAGGCTTTCAGCCTCCTGCTTATATAAGTGGCTGCTCACAGGCGGTTACAACGGGAAGTGATATTCAGTTGGTTAGAAATTACGATTTTCATCCAGATCTTATGGAGGGAACTCAATTGCTAACCTCCTGGAATGGCAAAAAAGTAATTGCTACCAGCGATTTTCTTATTGGGGTTGTAGACGGAATGAATGAAGACGGCCTGGCCATTTCGCTCACTTTTGGAGGTAGAAAAGAGGTAGGAGTAGGTTTCGGTATTCCGTTTATTTTGCGTTATGTTCTAGAATTTTGCAGTGATGTTGATGAAGCTGTTGCAGCTTTAATCAGGATTCCTTCACATATGTCATATAACGTAACCGTAGTGGACAAAACCGGAAAATTTAAAACCGTACAACTGGCACCAGATAAGACACCACGGGTTACTGATGCGGCTTTTACCACAAACCACCAGGGAACAATAGACTGGCCGGAAAATGCGGCCTTTAATAAAACCCGGGAGCGGTCATCTTTTCTGAATAAATTGTTGTCAGAGAAAGGCGTGAATTCGACGAAGGTGGCTGATGCTTTTCTAAAAACTCCACTTTATAACACAAAGTTTAAGGAAGGTTTTGGAACTTTATTTACCTCGGTTTATAGGCCTTTAGAGGGGAAAGTAGAACTTCGCTGGCCTGAAATGTCGGTTCAACAAAGTTTTGAAAACTTTAAGGAAGTTTATAAGCTGATAAATTACGAACCGGCTCAGGTTGCAACTGAATGGTGGAACCAGGATGCGGTAGATGTAGCCCAAACGGTAGAAGATCCATTTGAGGAGCAATTCGCCGAAAATGTAGATTGGCAGGAAACTGTTACCGAAATTATGGTTAATGCTATGGCTAAGGCTCACCCATCAACAAATGAGCGAGATCTTGAAAAATTAAGAGAAAAAATAATTAATAAAGGAGAAGTATCCTGGCAGGCAGTAGCCGGTTTCTGGAGTAAAATGGGAACAGGTTACGCCCAATCCTGGAGGAGTTAGGTATTTCTGTTAAATAATTTTCTTAAGGACCTGGTGCTATAAATAAAGGATATCTCCTATTTATTTCACCAGGTTTTTTAGTTAAAAATTCTTCGGAGTAATTTTAATTTAATACTCCATAAAAAATAAAATACAATGGAATTTTATAGCACAAACCCCTACAATGGGGAACAAGTTGGAAAGTATACGGCTCAGAAGGAAGGGGAAACCATAGAGGTTTTAAATAATTCTGGAAAAGCTTTTAAAGAATGGAAGAAAACATCACTTTCTTACCGAACCGACCTTTTAAAAAAAGCCGGACAGGTTTTAAGGGATAATGTAGAAGAATATGCGCGTATGATTACCCGGGAAATGGGAAAACCAATTTCTGAATCTAGATCTGAGGTTAATAAATGCGCCTGGGTTTGTGATTATTATGCCGAAAATGCTTCAGATTTTCTTCAGCAGGAAGAAATAAAAACAGATGCAACTCATAGTTATGTAAGGCACGATCCCTTGGGTAGTGTTTTTGCGATTATGCCCTGGAATTTTCCATTCTGGCAGGTTTTTAGGTTTGCCGCACCAACTCTTACTGCCGGTAATACCGGGGTTTTAAAACACGCTCCTAATGTTTTTGGCTGTGCTATAAAGATCGAAGAAGTTTTTGAAAAAGCAGGCTATCCAAAAAGTGTTTTTCAGAATTTAATTGTACATCACGATCAAACCGAATTGATTATTGCCCACGAGGCTGTGCAGGCTGTTACTTTAACAGGTAGTGAAGCTGCAGGATCTGCAGTAGCACAGCTTTCGGGAAAATATATTAAAAAAAGTTTACTGGAGTTGGGAGGAAATAATTCCTTTATTGTTTGGGAAGATGCTGATATTGAACGCGCTGTTAAAACAGCGGTTTCTGCCAGGATGTTAAACTGCGGACAAAGCTGCATCGCAGCGAAACGTTTTATTCTTCTGGAAGGAATTTACGATGAATTTGTTTCCAAATTTAAGGCTGCAGTAAGCGAGTTACAATCCGGAGACACTATGGAAGATGCTACGCAGGTTGGTACGCTGGCGAGGAAAGATTTGGCAGATCAACTTCAAAGCCAGGTCAAAAGGTCTTTAGAAGAGGGAGCTGAGTTGCTACTTGGCGGTGAACAGGATAACTGTTTTCACCAACCAACTATCCTTGGAAATGTAAAGCCGGGAATGGCTGCTTTTGACGAAGAAACATTTGGCCCACTTGCAGCTATTATTAAAGCAAGTAGCATAGAAGAAGCTTTTGAACTTTCAGAAAAATCAAAGTTTGGTTTGGGGACAACGGTTTTTACTAAAAACTTAGAAAAAGCTATGGAAATGGCTGGTAGCGTAAGTGATGGCGCATACTTTGTAAATGAACTGGTAAAATCTGATCCCAGGCTTCCCTTTGGCGGAACCAAAAGATCTGGGTATGGCAGAGAGCTTGCAAAAGAAGGAATGATGGAGTTTGTTAATAAGAAAACAGTTTATGTTAAAGCCTAAATCATAATTTTATGAGCATTGGTCATTGCCCTGAATAGTTGTACTTTTGTGTTTACTTTGTCAAAAAATCAACATAAAATATAGAATTATGACTAAATATGATGTTGCAGTTATAGGTTCGGGCCCCGGAGGATATGTGGCCGCTATACGCTGCGCGCAACTGGGAATGAAAACTGCTATCATAGAAAAATATTCAACCTTGGGTGGAACCTGCCTTAATGTAGGTTGTATTCCAAGTAAAGCTTTGCTGGATTCTTCACATCATTATCACGATGCGGTAAAACATTTTGAAGAACACGGAATTGAAATTCCGGGAGAAGTAAAAGTTAATCTTGAAAAAATGATGGAACGTAAATCTTCGGTGGTAAGTCAAACTTGCGACGGAGTAAAGTTCCTGATGGATAAAAATAAAATTGATGTTTTTGAAGGTGTAGGCTCTTTTAAAGATAAAACCCACATCAATATTGAGAAAACCGATGGTGAAACCGAAACCATTGAAGCTGCGAAAACCATTATAGCTACAGGTTCAAAACCGGCTAACCTTCCGTTTATCGAACTTGATAAAGAAAGAATTATCACTTCTACCGAAGCTTTAAAGCTTAAGGAAATCCCCAAGCACATGATAGTGATTGGCGGCGGAGTGATCGGCCTGGAATTAGGTCAGGTTTATCGCCGTCTGGGAGCTGAGGTTACTGTGGTAGAATTTTTAGACCGAATTATACCTACAATGGATAGCGCACTTTCTAAAGAACTTCAAAAGGTACTGAAGAAGCAAGGCGTAAAATTCCATACTTCTACCAAAGTGAAATCGGTAGAGCGTAAAGGAGACGAGATCATTATTAAAGCTGACGATAAGAAAGATAAGGAAGTAGAATTTAAAGGAGACTACTGCTTAGTTTCTGTAGGTCGTAAACCTTTTACAGATGGGTTAAATGCCGATGCTGCCGGGGTTAAAGTGACCGATAAAGGAATGATAGAGGTAAACGAGCATTTACAAACCAATGTAGATAATATTTACGCCATTGGAGATGTTGTTCGTGGTGCGATGCTGGCTCATAAAGCCGAAGAAGAAGGAACTTTTGTTGCTGAAACTATCGCCGGACAAAAACCGCATATAGATTATAACCTAATTCCGGGTGTTGTTTATACCTGGCCAGAAGTTGCTGCGGTAGGGAAGACCGAAGAAGAACTTAAAGAAGAAGGAATAAAGTATAAAGAAGGAAAATTCCCAATGCGTGCTCTGGGACGTTCCAGAGCTAGTGGAGATACAGACGGATTTGTAAAAATTCTAGCCGATGAAAAAACCGATGAGGTTTTAGGCGTGCATATGATTGGTGCTCGTACTGCCGATCTTATTGCTGAAGCTGTAACCGCAATGGAATACCGTGCTTCTGCCGAAGATATCGCTAGGATGAGCCACGCACATCCAACTTATGCTGAAGCCGTTAAGGAAGCCGCTCTTGCCGCAACCGATAATCGTGCGCTACACGTATAATTTTGAATTAAATTTTATATAAAAATGGCTGTTTGATATAATTTTCAAACAGCCATTTTTTATTTTATAGTTTGAAGTCTAAGAGCTTATTATTCTAACTTTTCTCTGGTAAGGGGCGTCATTCTGAACTCGTTTCAGAATCTAAGCTGATTAGACCCCCAAATAAACTGTGGAGAGGCTCTTTTACGATGAGGAGTACGCTTTAAAGAATATTGCAACTGTAAATTATTATCTATACCTCCAATTTCTTTAATTCTTTGTAATTTTTATTCAAACGTCTTAGTAGAATTCCGTAGATCACCCGGTAGAATAACCATATAATTCCCAGGAAAACTGCCAGTCCACCTAACATTATTCCAGCAAACATTAGCCATTGTAGCGGAGTAAAACTATATTTTTCAACATCTTCAACCACGGTATTAGTGGCGTGATAATTCATAAAAAAGTAAGTATAAATAAGGGTAATTAGCGCAGTGGAAATTAAAATATAACCTATATAGTATTTTACAGTTTTTCTTGTTCGTAGAATATTTTTAATCAATTTCGCTACACTATCTGTAGAAGATATTCTTCGGTAGTTCTTGTAAAAACAATAGATAAAGAAAAAGGTTATTCCATAATTAATAACATACGTTACTACGGTAAATTCTTTTAAATGAATACGTTCCATTTCGGCCCAGTATTCGTGATCTGCCCAGAAAATAGTAATAAGTGCCCAGAATAGAAATTCAAGAATACTAATTACAAAAATCCATTTTACAATTGAAGATGAGCGCTTCAACAGCATCTTATAGATTTCATCGTAGGAAAGTTGGGGAATATTACCTTCCCGTTTTTTCCAATCTTTTTTTAATAAATCCAGTCCATCCATTATTCTCTACGGATTTAAAATGTTTTTTAACTTAGTTTTTACCCTGTTCATCTTCACTCTTGCATTTACTTCAGTAATACCCAGGGTTTCAGAAATATCTCTATAATTTTTATCTTCGAGATATAAAAAAACGAGTGCTTTTTCAATATCGTTTAATTCCTGAATTGCCGAGTACATTACCTTTAATTGTTGCTCGGTCTCATCATCATATTCTTCGGCTTTAATTTTAAAATCTACAGTATCAAAATCCTGCGTTTTTATACTTCTTTTTTTCTTTCGGTATAAGGTGATGGCAGTATTTAAGGCAACCCTGTACATCCATGTACTAAATTTTGCTTCTCCCCTAAACTTGGGGTAAGCTTTCCACAGCTGAATAGTAATTTCCTGAAATAGGTCGTTGTGGGAATCCTGATCATTAGTATAAATACGACATATTTTATGCGCTATATTCTGGTGTTTCTCCAGGTTTTTTACAAACTGATGTTCTAATTCTTTATCCACAATAATTGGTTAGCTCTTATATGTAGTATAACAGGCTGTAATGTTACAAAAAAGTATAAAGTATAGTTAATGCAGGCTTATTTTTTCAGCCAAAGCGGGAGAAAACTTAAATTTGAGTGCATAACTTCCATAAAAAGGGAGCGATCTAAATCTCGATTATCGAGTAAAACCAACCTTTATGAATATTCCAAGAACAAATTTACCTAGAGTCGTTATTATTGGTGGCGGTTTTGCTGGAATGGCAATGGTAAGAAAATTAATTGGCGAAGACGTTCAAACCGTTATTTTAGACCGTCATAACTATCATACTTTCCAGCCACTATTATACCAGGTTTCTACCTCTGGTTTAGAGCCAGATTCTATTGCATATCCTATGCGTAAAATTACACGTAATAGTAAAAAATGCCTTTTTAGAATGGCTGAGGTGAAATCTATAAATACCGAAAAAAGTTATATTGAAACTTCTATTGGCGATTTAATTTATGATTACCTGGTAATCGCTACCGGATCTAAGACTAATTTCTTCGGAAATAAAAGTATTGAGAAGAATGGAATGTGGATGAAAACCGTTCCGCAGGCATTGAATATTCGAAGTTTAATTCTGGAAAATTTAGAACAGGCCGTAATTACTGATGATCCTGAAAAACGAAAAGCACTACTTAACTTTGTTTTAGTAGGTGCGGGGCCAACCGGCGTAGAGCTTAGTGGCGCCATTGCAGAATTAAAAAATCATATTGTACCCAACGATTATCCCGATATAAACCCTAACGAGATGAATATTCATTTGCTGGAGGGATTAGATAGGGTTTTACCACCTATGAGCGAAAAAGCTTCTAAAAAAGCTCATGCTTTTTTGGAAGAGTTAGGTGTTAAGGTTCATTTAAATACTATGGTAGAGGAATATGATGGGCATTTAGTGACCACCAACACAGACCTCGCCCTAAAAACCGAGACTTTTATCTGGGCCGCGGGAGTAACCGGTGCACCGGTTAAAGGTTTAAAGGCCGAAGCCATGGTAGAAAAAGCCAATAGATATGAAGTGAATGCTTTTAACCAGATTAAAGGTTATGAGAATATTTTTGCAATTGGAGATATTGCGCTAATGCAAACTGAAGCCTATCCAAAAGGGCATCCCATGGTTGCTCAACCGGCTATTCAACAGGGGAAACATTTGGCCAGAAATATTATGAATATCCTGGAAGGGAAACAACTGGAAGCATTTAAATATAAAGATAAAGGAACTATGGCCACTGTGGGTAGAAACCGTGCGGTAGTAGATTTAGAACAGGGCTCTTTCGGCGGATTTTTCGCATGGTTTATCTGGATGTTTGTACACCTTTGGTTTCTAATTGGCTTTAGGAACCGGCTGGTAACTTTCTTTAACTGGCTGTATAACTATTGGAATTATGATAAAGCCGCCAGGCTAATTATCAGGCCATTTAAAGGTTACGAAAAGCAAATGAAAGTTGATAAAGAAGAGATATAAAAATTAAAAATGCAGTTAAGAGTTTTTCGCTTAACTGCATTTTTAAAATTACAATTATCTCATTTTCTTTATCTCTTTGTTATAATCTTCTGCAAGGCTGGTTTTTTGTTTTTCGGTTAAGGCTTTTCCGGCCATTTGAAAAACTTCCTGTTCTTCTTCATCAAGATGGTGAGTTACCTTATGTTCTAGTTCTTTAGCGATTTTTAGCCAGTTAGAAGCGTCCATTTCAGTATCTTCCAATTCTTCTATTAGTTCATCCATTTCGTGATGCTCGGCCACACTATGCCTGGCTTTTTCCTGTGTAAGATCTTTCTTTATCAACGGAATATAAAAATGCCTTTCTTCTGCATCGGCGTGAATTTTTAATTCGTGTTTTAACTGCTCAAAAATCTTTTTTCTTTCTTCGGTATCACCGTGGGTTTCTACCAATTTAGCTACGAGATCGCGTTGTATTTCGTGTTCCTGGCGTAATGCTTCAAAAATATTCATAATTTAGTATGGGTTTTGCATCGAAATTATTGATTTATAAGTTAAAGAAAATATAATCAGGTAATTTCTTTATAGTTTAAATCGGTTCTAAAGAATAATTACGGTTCAGCTTAAGTTTTCTACAATTCAGAAATTTTAATTAGTAAAGAAATTGACTTTCTCGCATCTTAGCTCCTGTAAATAAAAATTGATGAAATTTTTTCTGAAAATATTAAAGATTAGTTTGGTGATAACCGCCCTGGTGGTTTTTCTTGAATTACTTTTTAGTGAATTTAATCTTGAAATTTTCCTGGAGTTAGAAACCTGGCTGCTATATTTTTCTTACAGTTTTATCCTCACCTTTATAAATGCGAGTTATTTCTGGTGGTTTGGAGCGAAAATTAGCTGGGAGAATGCAACCTTAAAAAAAGTACTTTTAGGCTCTTTTGGCTCTGTGGTTCTAACCTTAATAGGTTTCTTTTTTTGTCGCTTATTGCATCACGTAGTTTATGATGGAGTCCCATTTCAGGAATTTTTGAGCAACGAAAGAATGTCTTTTTATCTTTTTCCTTTGCTTTTCACTACTATTATTTCCCTGTTTTTCCATCTTATTTATTTCTACAAAGCTTTACAAGAAAAGAAGGTAAAGGAGCAAAAGATAATCGCCGGTACGGCTTCGGCTAAATTTGATGCGCTTAAAAATCAATTAGATCCGCATTTTTTATTTAATAGTTTAAATGTTTTAAGTGCTTTAATTGATGAAAACCCCGAGCAGGCACAAAAGTTTACCAGTGCGCTTTCAAAGGTTTATCGTTACGTTCTTGAGCAAAAAAATAAGGAATTGGTTGATCTTGAAGAAGAATTAAAATTCGCCAAAACCTATATGGAATTACTTAAAATGCGTTTTGAAGATGCTATTGTTTTTAATTTTCCTTCAAATTTAAAAAATCCCGAAGCAAAAGTTGTCCCGCTTTCACTGCAATTACTTTTAGAAAATACTATAAAACACAACACTGTAAATTCTGAAAATCCATTAGAGATTAGCATTGTAGAAGAAGATAGAAATCTGGTGGTGAAAAATAATCTTCAGCCCAAAGCAATTCTCAAGCGGGGTAGTGGAGTAGGACTTTCAAATATTAAACAGCGCTATCATTTGCTAACCGATAGGAAAGTGCAAATAGACAATTCAAATAACATTTTCAGCGTAAAATTACCGCTGTTAACCAAAATTGTAAAAATGGAAGAAAAACCACCGGTGTTTGCCGAGCAGGACGCTTATTTACGGGCAAAGAAGCAAGTAAAAGTAGAGCGCGAATTCTATGCAAATTTAACATCTTATTTAATTGTAATTCCTGTACTGGGATTATTCAATTACCTCACCTACAGCGGATTTATATGGGCTATTTTTCCGGCAATAGGTTGGGGCATAGGAGTGTTTTTTCACGGCTTATCGGTTTTTAATTATAATCTTTTACTTGGAAAAAATTGGGAAGAGCGAAAAATTAAAGAATTATTGCAAAAAGATAAAATCAACTAATTATGGAAACTTCAGAAGATAAATATTTAAAAGCCCGGGAACGGGTTAAAGAATTACGGGAGTTCTACAATCATTTATTCTCCTATATTTTAGTGAATTTATTTTTAGCCGGAATCAATTACTATACAAATCAATGGGAATATCCCTGGTTTTTATGGGTTGTAGGCGGTTGGGGAATTGGTTTAGCCTTCGATGCTCTAAAAGCCTTTAGATTAAACCCTATGTTTGATAAACGCTGGGAAGAACGAAAAATTAGGGAATATATGGAGAAGGAAGAAAAACAACGTTTGGAGTAATGGAAATAGTAATTGTTGAAGACGAAAAACCTGCCGCACGCCGCTTACAAAGAATGCTGAAAAAGCTGGATTTGGAAGTAAATACTATGTTACACTCGGTAAAAGAAGGAATTGAGTGGTTTAATAAAGATCCTGAACCCGATCTCGTTTTTCTTGATATTCAACTTAGTGATGGCATCTCCTTTGAAATATTTGACAAGGTAAAAATCAATAGTGCTGTGATTTTTACCACTGCTTACGATGAATATGCGCTAAAAGCTTTTAAACTAAATAGTGTAGATTATTTGCTGAAGCCCATAGATGAAGAAGAATTGGAAAATGCCGTGAACAAGTTCAGGGAAAATTACCAGAAGAATAATTCCCAAATTGATTTTAATGCTTTTAGAAGAATTCTTGAAACCGGTGGCAAACCAGATTATAAAACCCGTTTTACCATTCAGGTTGGGCAGCATCTAAAAATTATTTCAACCAGCGAAATTTGTTGTTTTTATTCTGAAAATAAAGCGTCTTACCTCACAACCACTTCCGGTAGAAATTATCCTGTAGATATTTCGCTTGAAAACCTGGAAAACGACCTGGATCCTGAAAAATTCTTCAGAATTAATCGTAAATCTATTGTGAATATTGATTGCATAGAAGATATTATTAGCTACACCAACAGCCGTTTAGAAGTTAAGTTGAATGCTTTTTCAGCGTTTCAATTAATTGTAAGTCGGGAGCGGGTTAAAGACTTTAAAAATTGGATTTCTTAACCTTAAACTGTTAAAGTAGAATATTTTAAAACCTTACGACTTATTTCTTCGTAAATATTAATGAAGACTGGATTTTAAACAACTTTGTTTTCTTCCGGTTTTCTATTTCTATTTTTTTTGGTTGGTTATATGAAGGTTTGCTGTATAAGATATGGCGAACCTTCATTTTTTAATGATGGAGATTCAACTAAAATGTTTTGTTTTAAAATTAAGGTGCAGCTACAGTTCCTAAAACGTATAACTGATCCATTGTTGGAGTTTCACTACCACCCTCAGGCTCCAGGGTAATTCCAAAAGCTTCAGACTGGTTTGGGTTTTCCAGACTGAAAACTTTATTATCATCGGCTTCAAAATTTGCCAGTAAACCTAAACTGGTAGGAGTAAGAGGTTGCATGGTAAGTGACCAAACCTGGTAAACTTTTCCTCTGGGAGGTTCAGGTAGCTCTTTTGCATCTATATAAGCGGTGTTTTCTTGTGTATTCCAATAAACGGAAGCAAAGGCTTCAGGAGCTACCTGCTGACCTTTTAGCGGGATTCGCTGTACGTTTCTGTCTCTTATAACCGCAAGTAATTCTTCTGCTTTTTCAGCATCCTCACGTGCGTTAGCGATTTGTTCTTCCATTTGAACATTTCTGGCATTGGCAGCTTGCAATTCTTCTCTTAATTCGCTGGTTCGGTTAAAGAAAACGAAAAGGCCAATAAGCAATAATAAACTTGCTGCCCAACCTGAGTAAGTAATCCAGTTTATGCTTCTAACAGGAGTCGCTACCGGAGCGGTTCCCGTTGGTGATTTGCTTAACTTCTCTTTTATTGAAGAAATCAAATGTTCGGCATTATTTGGAGCCGTAGCAGCCGAAAGTGTAAGTAATGCTTTTTCAATTTCTTCAACTTCGGCTTTAACTTCAGGATATTCTTTTAGCACATGACTAACCTCTCTACTTTCTTTTTCAGAAAGTGCTCCATAAACATATAGTTCAAGAATTCCAGACGATATGTACTTTTGGATATCCATTACTTAATTACCATTGCTCTTAATTTATCTATACAAACACGGTTTCTGGTTTTCACCGTTCCCAGTGGTATATCTAATTCTTCTGAAGTTTCTTTTTGAGTATAGCCTTTAAAAAATAAGTAATCAATCAATTTTTTACAAACCGGTTTTAAAGCGTCTATGTACTTTTTAAGACCTATAGAATCTACAGCTTCAGAGAAATTAGTTTTAGCCTCTAATATATCTACAAAGTTATCGGTCTTAAGGTTTTGTTGGTCGTTTTTAAAATCTTTAGATCGTATTTTATCTATAGAAGCATTTCGGGCAATATTAAGAATCCACGTGAAAAAACGACCTTTATCTGAATTATAACTGGGTGCTTTGTCCCAGATTTTTAAAAACACGTCCTGCAATACTTCTTCAGCAACTTTTTCGTCTCTAATTATGGTAAAAATAATTCCATAAGTACTTTCAGAATATAAATGGTAAATACGCTCAAAGGCACGTTCGTTACCCTTTTGAAGTTCTAAAATTAAAGCGTCTTGTTGCATAAATATATAATGACTTGCCGGGTAAAAATATGATAAACTCCCGTGTAAAAAAATAAAAAGCGGCAAATTGCCGCTTTTTATTAATTCTTATGTGAAAAGATTTACATTTTTATTACTCCACATCCAACTCTGGTGCCTGCAGCTCCAGAAGGTTGAGAGGTGAAATCATCAACTCCGTCGTGAACTATTATTGCTTTTCCAACAATATTCTTGTTTTCATCGTCACAATCTATACACCATTCATCTGTAGTCATGCTCACAGTACCTTCTCCATTGGCATCAACTTCAAAGTTGCCTATATCGCCTTTGTGGTAGCCTTCAGCATCACCCCACTTACCATGTTTTTCGTTGGTTGGGTTCCAGTGGCCCCCGGCAGAAGTTCCATCTTCAGCAGAGCAGTCTGCTTTCTGGTGAATATGGATCGCGTGTTGACCCTCGGCTAAACCTGTGATGGTAGCTTCCATAGTAACTTCTCCATTTTCCTGGGTAAAAGTTACTTCACCACCTAAGTTGCTTCCGCTTTTAGGCTCTAGAGGTACAGTTATTTCTTTAACTTCTTCCTCGTCTTGCTGTGCTTCCATTTCAGAATTCATTTCTGTTTCGGCAGCGTTTTCAGCGTCATTGTCTTTTTTGTCGTTTTTACAGCCAATTATAAATAAAGAGGCGCAAAATACTAATGATAAACTTATTCTTTTCATAATCTATTGATTGGTTTTTAGATTAAACATTACTAAATTAAGCCTATCCCAAGGCCTGACCAAAGATTTAAGGATAGGTTAACAAACTCAGTTTTTCAGCATTCTAAATTAGTTTGGTAGTAATATTTGTTTCAGAAGTTAAACTTCTGTGTACCGGGCAACGATCGGCAATTTCCAAAAGTCTTTGTTTTTGCTTTTCATCTAAATCCCCAACGAGCTTAATTTCCCTTCTAAAAGTATCTATTTTTGAAGTTTTCTCTTCGCAGTTTTTGCAATCTGTACTATGTTCGCGGGAATAATGAACGTGGGTTTCAACGTCTTTTAAAGGCCAGTCTTTTCGTTTAGCATACATTTGAAGCGTCATAGAAGTACAGGAAGCCAGGCCAGAAGATAAGAACTGATATGGAGTAGGGCCGTAATCTTTACCGCCGGCTTTTATAGGTTCGTCTGCCAGGAAAGTATGGTTCCCGGCCTTCATTTGGGTGGTAAACCCATCTTCTGCTTCTAAGCCTGCTACCACATCAGCTTCCGATTCTGGTACTTCTTTCTTAGGAATGTCTAAATATCTTGAAGCCCAGGAAGCAATAACATTTCCGGCATAAGAGGCATCTTCTTTATTGGCAAGCAAATGTTGCGAACCGTCCAGGGAAATAAAACTTTTAGGATGCCGGGCAGCAATATAAAGTTCTTCGGCATTTTTAATACTTACAATTTTGTCCTGTGGCGAGTGCATTATTAACAGTGACTTTTTAAGCTCACCCAGGTAAGATTTTAATTCGTGTTTATCAATATCTTCAAGAAATTGCTTCTTTATTTTAAAAGGTCTACCGCCAATATTTACCTGTGCCTCACCGTTTTTCTCAATTTCCTCAACATTATTTTGTATTAAATGCTGAACATGAGCAGTAGTTGAAGGCGCTGCTATAGTGGTTACCGCTTTAACCGATTTTAATTCTTTTGCAGCGAATAAAACTGCTGCACCACCTAACGAATGTCCAATTAAAAGGCTGGGTGCTGTAAATTCTTCCTCTAAATAAGTTGCAGCAGCCAGAAGATCCTGAATATTTCCTGAAAAATTACTTTCTGAAAATTCTCCTTCGCTTTCTCCCAGTCCTGTAAAATCGAAACGTAATACTCCATAGCCGTTTTGGGCCAACGTTCTACTGATATTTTTAGCAGCAAAAAAGTTCTTATTACAGGTAAAACAATGGGCGAAGAGCACAAAATTATGAGGATCCTGGTTAAATGGAAGCTCTAAATATCCAGATAAATCGTCTCCATTTTTATTCTTAAAGTTTACTTTTTCCGTTTTCATCTATAAGTTTTTATTCAAGGTACAAATTGTTTGCAATGGCTAAAACAAAAAAGCTGATTGAATTATCAAAAAAATGGATTTTTTGAATTTCAATCAGCTTTTAATAACAAGAAGGTTTCTGCTTATTCCAGTTCCCTTATTTTAATATTTCTAAACCAAACTTTATCGCTATGATCTTGTAAAGCAATGTGGCCTTCCCGATTTTTACCGAAATCTTCCCAGTCTTTAAACTTTGAGTTTTCTACCAATTTGCTCCATTCTTCCCCATGTACCGGGAACTCGTTTATTAAAGTTCCATTTAAACGTACCGAACCTTTATTGGTTTTATGGTTAATTCTAATTACGGTTTTGTTCCATTCTCCCGCATTTTTGGTTTTATCTTCACTTGGCGGCATCATATCGTAAAGGGCACCGGCTTGTCTAACCTCACCATTTTTTGCATCTGGATGCAGTTTATTATCCAATAACTGAATTTCGGGACCTGTTAAATATGGTTCAGAAAATTCTTCACTTTCCTGAACGCCCCACATAATTCCGCTATTTCCTCCTTCTGAAATTTTCCATTCAAGAGAAAGTTCAAAATTAGTATAGGTTTTTTCTGAAATAAGATTCTCAGTACCTTCACGTTCTCCTTCAGCAGGGGTAAAAGCAAGCACGCCATCTTTTACCTGCCACTGGTTTGAAATGGAATCGGCGTTAAAGGCTTTCCAGCCCTCAAGGTTTTGCCCGTTGAACAAGTTGGTGTAATTTTCCTCATTATTAGCCATTGCCGTAGTATCGTTCGCTGCATCAGATTCATAGGCCTCTTTTGCTTCCTGGTTTTCTCTGTCTGATTTATTATCAGATTTACAGGCGGTGGCCATAATTGTAGCCGTTACTAGAATTAAACTTATTTTTTTCATTTTATATAATTAGTTGATTCCTAAGATTCGTTTTAATTTCTTCTCGTCAATTTCACTTCCTGCAAAATCATCAAATTTCTTTTGAGTAGCTTCAATAATATGACTTTGAATAAAAGGAGCTCCCTCACGAGCGCCCTGGTCTGGCGATTTAATGCAGCATTCCCATTCAAGAACTGCCCAAACATCACAACCATATTCGGTTAATTTAGAAAAAATAGTTTTAAAATCTACCTGGCCATCTCCGGGATGTCTATATCTTCCCGCTCTATCTATCCAATCACCGTAACCACCAAAAGAACCTTTTTTCCCGGTAGGGTTGAATTCAGCATCTTTTACGTGGAACATTTTAATAAATTCGTGGTAATGATCTATGTATGAAATATAATCTAATTGCTGCAGCACAAAATGGCTAGGATCATACAATAAATTAACCCGCTTGTGATTATTGGTTGCTTCAAGAAAGCGTTCAAAAGTAACTCCGTCGTGAAGGTCTTCTCCCGGGTGAACTTCATAACAAACATCTACGTTTTGTTCATCAAATTCATTTAAAATAGGTAGCCAGCGTTTTGCAAGTTCCTTGAATCCCATTTCTACCAAACCTTCCGGTCTTTGCGGCCAGGGATGAGCGGTATGCCAAAGCAAAGACCCGCTAAATGTACCGTGCACATCAAGACCAAAATTACGGCTTGCGCGGGCTGCACTTTTCATTTGTTCTACGGCCCATTCGGTTCTGGCCTTTGGATTGCCTTTAACTTCTTTTGGAGCAAAATTATCAAACATAGTATCGTACGCAGAATGGACTGCCACGAGCTGTCCCTGTAAATGGGTACAAAGCTCTGTGATTTCCAGTCCGTAAGATTCTACTTTTCCTTTAATCTCGTCGCAATAATCTTTGCTTTTCCCCGCTTTGGTTAAATCTATCAAAGCTGATTCCCAAGTTGGGATTTGTATTCCTTTATATCCTAAATCTGCTGCCCATTCGCATAAACCATCCAAACTATTGAAAGGCTTTTCTGTATCCATAAATTGGGCTAAATAAACCGCAGGTCCTTTTACTGTTTTCATCTCATTAATTTTTTATGCGTCTATTTTTATCCAAACATTTCCTTTAGCGTGAGACTCTACTACTTTTTCTATAAAGTTCATTCCACGTATGCCGTCTTTCATTGTAGGAAATTCAGCAGGGTGATATTTTTCGCCATTAATGGCGCGAGCAACTCCTTTATAAATATTCCCCATAGAATCAAAAATACCTTCTGGATGTCCCGGAGGGAGTTTGGTGCCGTCTAAAGATAGGGCAGAATTGTACTCGTGCCCCGGTTTTAAAACCTTCATAGGTTGCCCTTCTTCTAATTTGTAAAGGTAATTTGGGTTTTCCTGTTCCCATTTTAAACCGGCTTTTTTTCCATAAATCTTTACCGCAAAGTTATTTTCTTCCCCGGTAGCGATCTGGCTTGATCTAAGCACTCCTTTTACAAATTCTGAAAAACGAAGAAGCACAGTGCCGTCCACATCCATCTTATTATCGGAATATACGTAGTTCAGGTCGGCTAAAAGCTCTTTTACTTCCAGGCCTGTTACATATTCAATCATATCAAAAGCGTGGGTTCCAATATCACCAATACAACAACTTATTCCACCTTTTTCGGGATCAAGTCGCCAAATACTGTTTCTTTCTTCTTTATCGTGTATAATTGAATTAATCCAACCCTGATAATATTGCACGTCAATTTTTTGAACTTCTCCAATCTCTCCGGCAGCAATCATTTCTTTCATTTGCCTAATCATTGGGTAACCGGTATAGGTATAGGTTACCGCAAAAACCGTTTTAGATTTGGTAAGTGTCTCTTCAAGTATTTTTGCTTCTTCGTAAGTGGTGGTCATTGGCTTTTCACAGATCACATGAAAACCGTTTTCCAGCAGCTGTTTTGCCATTGGAAAATGTAAAAAGTTGGGGGTAAGAATAGAAACAGCCTTTATGCGCTCTTCTTCAGGCAGTTTGGCTTCCTCTACAATTAAATGGTCCAGATCTTTATAAACTCTATCGGTACCAATGCCAAGTTCTCTAGCAAACTCCTGACTTTCTTTTAATGCTGGATTAAAAACCCCGCCAACAAATTCAAATTTATCGTACATAGAAGAAGCTACCCGGTGTAAAACTCCTATAAGGGAATCTCCTCCGCCGCCTAAAACTCCTAATTTTATTTTTTTACCCATATTTCAGTAATTTTTTGATTGGTTATATTTCAATATCTTTTTTGGCTATTTTTTCATCTTTAAAGAAAATAGCAAATAATATAAGAACTACAAAAGCAAATGCTGCGGGGAAGATCCAAATTTGTTCCCAATTATGGCTGCCATCGGCGTTCAAATACATGTCGCTAACCTGCCCGGCTACCCAGAAACCAATAAGCATCCCCACACCATAGGTGGCTAAAGTAATTAAGCCCTGAGCGGCACTTTTAATTTTTGGCCCCGCTTTGGAGTCGGTATATATTTGTCCCGAAACAAAGAAAAAGTCATAGCAAATTCCGTGAAGTGCAATTCCTATTATTAACATAAAAGCAAGTTCCCCGGTATCTCCATAGGCAAACAGCAAATATCTAACCGTCCAGGCTAACATTCCTGCCAGGATGGTAATCTTAAAACCGAATTTTTTGAAGAAATAAGGAATAAGTAAAAGAAACAAAGCTTCTGAAACCTGGCCTATAGACATTTTTGCTGTAGGATCTTCCATTCCAATTTCAGAAAGAAAAGGGTTGGCATTTTGGTAATAAAAAGCCAGTGGAATAGAAATTAGAATAGAGGAAATAAAGAAAATAAGAAAGTTTTTGCCTTTAAGTAAGCCAATTGCTTCCAGTCCTAAAATATCGGAAATTGAAACTTTTTCTCCTTTGCTACTCGGTGGAGTTTTAGGTAGACTAAAACTGAATAAACCTAACATAGCAGAAGCTATAGCAGCCATTAAAAAGGTATATCGAAGCATTCCTTCTGCACGGCCCTCGGCAGAATCCCATGCAAAAACTAGACTTATTATTAATCCTGAAATAATCCATCCTATGGTTCCAAATACTCGAATACTTGAAAATTGTTTAGAAGGATCTGACATTTGATAAAAAGAAATGGAATTTACTAAAGCCAGGGTAGGCATATAAATAATCATATACCCTAAAACATAAGGATAAAAATTGCTAAAATCTTCTGCCTGAAACATCATATAAAGCAATAAGGCACCAATAAGATGAAGTACCCCAAGGATGCGTTCGGCATTAAAAAAACGGTCGGCACTTAGTCCAATAATAAAGGGAGCTACAATTGCTCCCCAGGATTGAGTAGAAAAAGCCATAGCCGTTTGTGCACCTGTGGCTTCTAAATTTTGTGGTAAAAAAGTACCTAAAGTTACAAACCACCCTCCCCAAATAAAGAATTCGAGGAACATCATGGTTGATAGCTGGAATCTGGTTAAACTTTTCATTATCTTTTGTAGCTTCTCTTAGTTATTGTTGCTGTTTAATTTGCTCCCAACTTCTATTAAAAGTTTTTTAGTGGCTTTTATACCTTCTTCAGGAGATAAATTTCCTCCTTCATATTCTACCCCAATGAAACCGGTGTATCCTGCATCCTGAACAATTTTTAAGATTCTCTCATAATCAAGGCTCGTTTCTTCCCCTTCGTCATTAAAATCGTAAGATTTTGCGCTCACAGCTTTTGCATGAGGCATCATTTCTTCTATTCCCTGGTACTTTGGATATTCCTCTACACATTTTGCTTCCCAACGTTCACCACCCTGTCTTTTAAGGCAAAAATTACCAAAATCTGGAAGGGTACCGCAGTTTTCCATATTTACATCTTCAATAACTTCAACAAGAAGTGCCGCGTTAGAAGAAAGATATCCGTGATTTTCTACTAAAACATTCACATTTTTTCCCGCTGCATATTCGCTAAGCGCTTTTAAGCCTTTGGCGGCTGAAGCTTTCCATTCTTCCGGTTCTTCACTACCAAAAAGATTAACTCTTATAGAATGGGCGCCTAAAAAATTAGCGGCATCAACCCATTTTTTATGATTTTCTACGGCTTTTTCACGTTCTGCCTGGTTGGGGCTGGCTAATTCGCCTTCACCGTCTACCATAATTAGAACGTTCTCTACATCAAATTCTTCGCTCTTTGCCTTTAAAGTATCCAGCACTTTTTGCATTGCTTCTTCAGGATTACTGGCTTCACTAATGCGCTGGCCGTAAAAGCTGCTAACATATTCAATGCCTTCAAATCCCATTTCGTTCGCTTTTTCAGCAAAATCTATTGGATCTAATTCCCCGGCAAAAATTGGCTTATTAAGAGACCATTGAGCAAGAGAAAGTTTAAAAAATGGTTCAGCATTTTCTTCGGTTTTAACTTCAGCGGTTGCTGCGTTGTCTTTTTCAGCTTTTTGATCTTTACAGGAAAAAATTCCGAAGGAGATAAAAAGGAATAATAAATAATAAGAAAGTTTGGTTGGTCTTAGGTTCATAAAATAGGTTTAAGGGTTATTAGAATGTGATTTTACTGATAGTTTAAAATCTTAAAAGTATACTTTTTTTTAAAGAAGCAAAATTATAACCATAAATTTATATATTTGAAGGCATTCGATTAACTAAATTATTAATTAACTACAAGACAGTGAGCAATTATTATGAAAAAGACACTTATGATGCAATAGTCGTAGGTACAGGAATTAGCGGTGGTTGGGCCGCCAAAGAGCTTAGTGAAAAAGGATTTAAAACCCTTGTGCTTGAACGTGGACGTATGGTAAAACATATTGAAGATTATCCAACAATGAACGATGATCCCTGGGATTATAAGTTTAAAGGACAATTAACACGAGAAGAAGAAAAACGTCAGCAAAAACAAGCACGTACCGGTTATACTACTAATAAAGCCAGCGCACATTGGTTTGTAGACGATATTAAACACCCTTATAATGAAGTAAAAAGATTTGACTGGATGCGTGGGTATCACGTGGGAGGAAGATCTATTATGTGGGGACGTCACAGCTACCGCTTGAGTGATTTAGATTTTACCGCCAATAAAGAAGATGGCCACGGTGTAGACTGGCCAATTCGCTATAAAGATATTGCACCCTGGTATGATTATGTTGAATCATATATTGGCGTGAGTGGTGAAAACCTTGGGTTAAGCCAATTACCCGATGGGAAATTTCTGCCGCAAATGCCGCTAAACTGCGTTGAAGATCACCTTAAAAAAAGTATGGCCGACAATTTTAGTGACGGCCGTGTGCTAACCGCAGGTAGGGTTGCGCATATTACTGGTGATAAAGAATTTGAAGGTAGGTCTAGTTGCCAATTTAGAAACCGTTGTATTAGAGGTTGTCCTTACGGCGCTTACTTTAGTAGTAACTCTTCTACATTACCGGCGGCAGAACGAACTGGCAATATGACTTTAAGACCTAATTCTGTAGTAAATCAAGTAATTTACGATCCTGAAACTAAACTTGCTACAGGGGTAAAAGTTATAGATACCGAAACTAAAGAAGAAATAGAATTTAAAGCTAATGTTATCTTCCTTTGTGCTTCTGCCATTGCTTCTACAAGCATCCTAATGCAATCAAAATCTGATAGATTTGAGAATGGTTTGGGGAACGATAGTGGAGAACTGGGACATAATGTAATGGATCACCATTTTAAAGCTGGAGCATCTGGTAAATATGATGGTTTTGAAGATCAATATTATAAAGGAAGAAAGCCTAACGGAATCTATTTACCTCGTTTTAGAAATATTAACGGAAGCGATAATTTAGGCTTTACCCGTGGTTATGGTTATCAGGGTGGTGCGAGTCGTGGAGACTGGAGTGAAGGTATTGCTGAAGCTTCCTATGGAAAAGAATTAAAAGAAGCTATCGTTAAACCAGGTGGCTGGACTATGGGCTTAATGGGCTTTGGGGAAACCTTACCTTACCATGAAAACAAAATGATGCTGGATTATGATAAAACCGATGAATGGGGTTTACCAACAGTAACTTTTGATGCCGAGTTCAAGGAAAATGAACTCAAAATGAGAGAAGATATGGTAGCCCAGGCAGTAGAGATGCTGGAAAAAGGCGGATTTAAAGATGTGCAGGGCTACGATGATATTGGCGCACCGGGACTTGGAATACACGAAATGGGAACTGCCAGAATGGGTAGAGATCCTAAAACTTCGGTTTTAAACGGAAACAACCAGGTGCACGCTGTTCCTAATGTATATGTTACCGATGGTTCTTTTATGACCTCTGCAGGTTGCCAAAACCCTTCTTTAACTTATATGGCTATGACTGCCAGAGCAGCAGATCACGCTTCTAAAAACTTTAAAAAATCATCTAACGCTTAATTATTAGGATTATGAATAGAAGACAAGCATTAAGAAATATAGGACTTGGCGCGGGAGCTATTATTGTAGGTCCCACTACTTTAAACCTTTTGCAAAGCTGTAAAAATGATCCTTCTTATAACTGGGAGCCAACTTTTTTAAGCGCTGCTAACGGTTTCGCGTTAAAACAGGTTTTAGAAGTTATTATTCCAAAAACTGATACTCCTGGTGCTAATGATTTAAATATAGCCGAATTCATAGATTCTTATATGGAAGAGGTTGCTCACCAGGACAGGCAGGACAAATTCAAACAATCTGCTGATGCTTTTTCCAGGGCGTTTAAAAACGAATTTGATAAAGATGCAGGAGAAGGTAATGCTGAAGAATATGAGCAAATTGTAGCAAAATATCTTAGAGCAACTCCGGCAGAAAGAGATGAAATAGCTAAACGAAATACCGAAACCCAGGATCCGCAGGATAAAGATCAAAAAATAACTTTAGATGCAGATGCCGGTGCTTTAGCTTATTTGGAAGAAGTAAGAAGTATG
Organism: Salegentibacter sp. UBA1130; assembly: GCF_002311535.1. Taxonomy (NCBI): domain Bacteria; kingdom Pseudomonadati; phylum Bacteroidota; class Flavobacteriia; order Flavobacteriales; family Flavobacteriaceae; genus Salegentibacter; species Salegentibacter sp. UBA1130. Next base: position 97,120 of record NZ_DCAP01000007.1, read on the forward strand.
GGAATTTGGGCCTATAAGACCAGTGAAAAAATTGGGGAAGAAGTAATGTGGTACGATCCAATTCCAGGAGAGTATATTGCTTGTGGTCCCGTAGATGAACTGGGCGGGGGCAAAGCTATGTCGCTTTAAGTTTTAAGAAGTACATGGAATAAATATCAAACCTCACAGGTTTTAAAAACCTGTGAGGTTTTTTTAGTATTAAATGCATCCAGACTTGTTTTTAAGACACACTATGTTTTCCCACAACTGCCAGCCGCGCAGTTTAATTCAGGTTTTTACCGTATTAAAAGAAAGTCTAAAAAGTATTATTTTCGTTAAGCTACCCCGAATCTTTGGGATTGTTTTAGCTTCTAACGTGGTTTGATTATCAATTATCTTAGATCCTGAAACAAGTTCAGGATGACAAATTTCAGAATTTTTCAGGCTTTATTTATTTATTTATTTATTAGAATCTTAAAACCACTGAGAGGATAAGAGATAGTATTCTATTCTACTATTGGTAAATATATTTCAGCTTCCCATAAAGATTCATCTCCACCCATTTGCGGATTATCTTTAAAGATTTCCAGGATATTTTCACTTTTAACCTCAATATTATTCTTTTCGGCATAATCAAGTAAATGAAACCAGGCATTATGCGAAAACATATAATTCCCGAGAAAACTCGCTTTTAAAGCTTTTTCTGAAGTAATTTTTTGAATATCAATTAATAAATCTTTAGGATAGGTTTGCATTTTTGCGATAGGGAAGCAAAAACTGAAGTTGATATTTTTAGTCTGTTTATTCCAGGAATTAATTAGAATTCTAGGTCTGCCCAGGGTTTCTAAATCATTCTCTAGGATATAATTAGAAAGTATATCTATAGTCTTCATCATTTCAAAAGCTTTTTGATCTACTTTACTGTTGGTTGTAATACAGGCACAGGTGTTCTGAGGAGTAACATTTTTTCCTTCAATTTGTACGTTATATAACGCTCTATTGGTAGATAGAGCTTTTTTAAAATAGGCAATTTCAGCTTTCATTTCTTTTTGAAAATTATTTTGGCCTGTCAGCAATAAGAAACGGTGTTCAAAAGAATTATTTTTATTGTTAATTTCTACTTTTACCTGGGTGATGGAATCGTTCTTTGGTTTGATAATCCAATTGAGTTCATAGCTTTCTGAATTCAATTCTGTTTCCTGAATTACCTGTGATAAATCAGATTTAATTTCAGAATTTTCCACCTTCATTTTATCAAAAATAGGTGAATCTACCCTGTAAACTATTTCGCCGGGAAGCGCTTTCGCCTCGAACTTAATAGTATAATCGTCATTTTTAATTACGAAATACCATAGCAGAAAAAGCACAGGTAAACCAGTAAGAAACAGTAGCCAGAATTTTTTGGACATTAAATTAGTAGGTGAGGGGTTGTATGTTGAGGTTTTCTACTACGTGGTTGCCAAGATTTCTTCCCTGTACAATGCCATTTTCTACAGCAGAGCGGTAATGAATTCCGCCATATAATCTACTTATTGCCGCTTCGTTGGCAGCCTGGGAAAAAGAAGTAAACGATCTTACCGGTAAACCATATTTTACCTCGGTATCATCTTCAAAACTGAATTCTTCACCAAAAATACGGGTAAGAACAATAGAAGCCGCCCCCGAAACTACAGAATGCCCACTAGAATATTCAGGAAAGGGCGGAGTTTGCAGTACAGGTTTCCAATTCTCGTCTATATGCTTATTAATTAATGTTTCAGGCCTTACCAGGTTACTTCTGTATTTTTCGTCCCAACAGCTTATAAACCCGTCGGCCAAAGCGATAGCAGTTGTGGTATAAGCATATGAACTTTGTGCGAAGTCTAACTCTGCCTTTTTAGAAGCAATTTTGCAAATTCCCATCCAGTGCCCGCCAGGAGTGATTTTCTTAGTCGCAAACATAAGATGACCGCGTTGGGTAGACACATAAGGATTGCAATCCCAAAATTGAGCAATTTTCATTTCTTCGGCTTCGTCTCCTTTTTTCTCCATTTCGTTTTTAATCTCGTAGACTTCAACGAGCTCATCGTAAAAGGCGGTTCCTTTTTTTAATGAAAACTCGGGATGAGGTAAAGGTTTAAATTGGGAGGCAGAATCTAATGTAAAAGGTCTAATTTTTGGCCAGTGAGGCTCAATACCATCCATATAAGATGGAGGGGTAGGCTGCCAACGGCTGGGATCGTCACTATACACCGAGTATTTGGGCATAGTGCGGGTTTCTTTATAATTATCTTTATCTATCCAGGAGGAAAGATGCTGAGCAACCGCCAGGCCATAATCTTTTGATGAGTTAAACTCATCTTTATTCGTTTTTTCCCATTCTGTGTAGAGACTGTCACGGTAAGTGGTAAGTAAATCTTCAGAAAAAATTAATTTTTTTCCAATTTCTATTTTTGCCACAAGCGCGGCGAGTTTATAATTGATATTTGCAGTAGAATCGACACTAGGGATAGGTTCCAGCTCTTCAAATTTTGAAGTGAGATCTATTAAATCTTTATTTTCCTGCCGCATAATCTGATAAGCAGCCAGGTTGGAGTACGCATAAATTCTGCTGGCTACCGGTGGTGAAAAAATATCGTGCACCATAATATCGGTAATTTTATCTACCGTTTGGTGATAATTCTCGGCTGTAACTACAATAGGTTTTTCTTCCTGGGAACAGGAAGTTAAAATTAATGTGCTTATAAAAAAATAAAGATATTTTTTCATTTAATTGTTCAATTTATAAAATTGTGGTTTACCATTGTTCAGGCTTAGCATAAGATAATCTTTTCCCTTAAAATTAATTAAATCAAGGCTTCTTACACTCTTTTGAGTAAGATTTAATCCCAGTTCAACTCCTTCTAAAACCTCACCATTTTGCGTGATTAAATTTCCCGCTAACGTATCAAATCTTCCGTGGTAGGGCGTTATTCCAAAATAATTGCCGGCAACCAGTACTTCTTCCTGATTATCTTTATTAAAATCGGCTTTTAAAAATGCTAAAATAGGCGCTACCTGTAATGCACTTTCAAAAGGCTTAAAAATATACTTTCCTTCCTGATTTAGCAAATATCCCGACGCCATTGTATGCACTTTCAGTAATTTAGCTTCTGCAAGGGTTTCTTTTTCAAAAACTTCTTCAATAGTTTTCCCGGCAAAATCTTTATACTGCGGGAACTTCTTTCGTAAATAGGAAAGCTGGCCTACCAGTTCATCGAGCCCGTTTGCGGGATAATATTTTTGATTTTTGGCATAAGCTATAATTGTTTCTGTACTTCCATTTTTGTCAAAATCTGAATAAAACATTTTTAGCGGAAATTCTGCCGAAGCTGGGAATTTAGTATTCAGGCCCCAGTTTCCGAGTAAATAATCCATTTTTCCGTCGTTATTTATATCAAAAGGAATAATACGCTGCCAAAGCCCATTTAGCTTTTCTTCCAGTATTTTTCCTGAAATATTTTCTAAACTTCCATTATTATTTTTGAAGAATTGAGGTGACATCCATTCTCCAATAACAATTAGATCTTCCTGGCCATCCTGGTCAAAATCTGTCCAAATCGCATCGGTAACCATTCCTATTTTTTCCAGCTCTGAATTTTCCTGGATTCTGAAATTACCATTTTCATTAATGAGCAGGTAGGAGGAAGGGATCTTGCCAAAATCGTTGGAAACTGCTGCACCACCCACAAAAATATCCAGGTGGCCATCGCCGTCAATATCGCCTAATTTCGCAACTGAAGTGTTTTCAAAAAATTGCGGTAATTTTTTAGCTTTTAATTCACCGTTTTCAAACCAATATAATTTATCTAAAAGGGCATCTGCTTCCCCGTAAAATTCTCCACCACCTGAAGTGACAAAAAGTTCATTCTTATCATCCCGGTTGAGATCTGCGATAATGGCTGATGTATTTTCGGTTTTTTCATCATTTTTCAACAATTTAAAATCCTGCTTTTTAAAAATGTTTTCCTGCTGAAAATAAATTTCTGCAGGTTCAAATTTAGAATTTCCGAAGAAGATATCATCCAGCCCGTTCCCATTTAAATCGCCAACGGCCACCGCGGGCCCACGGTCAGAAATTTGATAAGGAATCAATTTTTGCCTGTCAAAATCGGTATACCTGTTTTCGCTGTGGTTAAAAGTAATTCCCGGTAGAGAATCTACCTTTTCAAACCATTGCTTTGGCGCAAGGAAAAGTTTTTTATAATCAATAGCATCGCGCTTTTGGTTCGGACTTATTACCAAATGCTGATTTAAATCCAGTTTTTCCTTTTTTTGGTAAGTATTGTCTGGCCAGATAATCAATAACGAATCTAACTTTTCTTTCTTCGGAAAACCAAAATGAATAATGGGTTCTGAAGAAGACTGAAATCCCCTGGAATTATAAAGCTGGCGCGTTTGCATTTTTCCTTCCTGCCAGGCAATGGCTTTGGTGCCAATGCCAAAGGTATTTTGAGTATCTAGCTTAAAAGATAATTTTAAATAGGTAGAGGTTGAGTCTGCCCGATTTTCATAAATGCTCGCATTTGCATTAATATTATTGCTTACAATATCTAAATCCCCGTCATTGTCCAGATCGGCATAGGCGAGACCCGTAGAAATAACCGAATCTCGAGCCATCCATTTCCCCGATTGGTCTTTAAAATTTAGGCTGTTAGAACCTTTAAAAACGTAATTATGCACCTTTCCCGAAGGCATCATTTCTAAAGCTTCATTATCTACTAAACGTGTATTATTTATTTTTTTCTGTATCTGGTTGCTGGAAACGTATTTTATATAATCTAAATCATTGGGACGTTTGGGTATCCCTGTAGCTATATAAAGATCCTGAAAGCCATCCTGGTTAAAATCGGCAAATAGGGGAGCCCAACTCCAATCTGTAGCAGCTAAACCGCTTAAAAGACCGGTTTCCTGAAAGTAATCCCCCTGCTGATTTATTTGCAGCATATTTCGGGTGTACTGGTAATGATAGCCTAATTCTTCGGTCTTTAATTTATCTAAATCGCGTGGGTCGTCTCCTACAGAGGCTTTTACAACCTTTTCATCCTGGGGAAGCATATCCAGGGTAAGAATATCTATAAATCCATCATTATTCACATCAGCGGCGTCATTTCCCATAGAAAACCGACTCACATGCCCAAATTTAGATTTTAGCGTTTCGGTAAAAGTACCGTCTCCATTATTCAAATAATAATAATCATCTTCGTGAAAATCGTTACTCACGTAGATATCTGTGAAACCATCGTTATTAAAATCGGCAGTTGCGAGTCCGAGTCCGTAACCGTTTGCGCCACCATAAATCCCGGCTTCTTCGCTAACGTCCACAAATTTTCCGTTATCATTTCTTAAAAGTTTATCACCGCTTTCAGCAATACGTTTATTTCTAATATCTGCAGGGCCGTAAGTATTCACCGTGTGAACAGCGTGATTAAGTAGGTACATATCCAGATCGCCATCATTATCAAAATCAAAAAAAGCAGCAGTAGAAGAATAATTCTGAAAATCGAGCCCGAATTCTTCAGCTTTTTCAGAAAATGTGCCGTTACCATTATTGATGAATAATTCGTTTTTCCCGTTTAAACCGTTTATTCCAGAGACTGCGCAAACATAGATATCTAACAACCCATTACCGTTAACATCGGCCATAACTACTCCTGTATTCCAATTAGACGTGCCTGAAACTCCTGCCTTTTCGGTAATATCTTCAAACTGCAAGTTTCCTTTATTAAGAAAAAGTTTATTTTTTACCTGATTTCCGGTTAGGTAAATATCTGGTAAACCATCCTTATTTATATCGCCCACAGCAACGCCGCCGCCATTATAGAAATACAAATAATCTAAAATATTTAGCGCATTTGTTTCAGTAAGATCGTTGCTAAAATTTAGGCCTGTGGTTTCTGCCGGTAGGTTTTCAAAAAGAAAATCTTCCGAAGTTTTTTCTTTTTCACAGGAAGTGAGAAAGATGAATAAAAATACCAGGCTAAAGAGCTTTCTCATCAAACTTAAAAATTTTTGGTTCCTGATTATTTATGGCTACCAGAATAAGAATTTCTGCATTTTTATTTGATATTTTCCTTATGTGTTTCACTTCACCTTCAACTAAAAATCCTGATTTCTCTGAAGATATAATCTCCATATCACCATTCCCACTCACCTTTAGGAGAAGCCCTTTACTTGCATCCAAACGCCCAAATTGGGGTTTTAAGTTGAAATCGTTTCCGGCGAGTAAAAAATAACTATTTCCATTTTTGGTAGTTAGATGTTCAATAGCGTGAATACTTGATAACTGTGCTTCGGTAGGAAGTTCTTTAAACTCATAATTACCTTCAACATTATTTAAAGCAAGAAAACTTTTAAAAGTGGTTATCTCTTTTACAATAGAATTTTCAACAATTTTTTCTGAAAAAAGTTCCTGAATTGACTTCGTAGCATATTCTGAAAATTTAAGATTCTGCTTTTTTATTGCTGAAATTTGCCCTGCCAGTTCTCTTCTTAAATGAATTGGGATATCTCTGCCATCAATATTTCTGGTAAAAATTTGTTCTATAGTACCATTATTATCAAAATCGTTGATATAAACTTTAACCGGATTTTCGGCTGAAGTTTGATAAAACGAGTTGGTACCGCGATTTCCTAAAATAAAATCTGGATTTTCATCCCCATTTATATCTGAAACCGATAAACCTGTCCAGGCTCCGGAAAATTCGTTCAGATTATTATCTGCCGGGTTAAAAGAATTTCCGTTGTTTTGAAGAATTTTAGGCGCCATCCAGTCGCCGGTTAAAATTAGATCTTTTTTCCCATCAGCATTTGTATCTTCCCAAGTGGCATCGGTTATCATTCCCAGGTCGTTAAGTATGTAAGCTTTAGCATCGGTTACATCTTTAAAACTGCCTTTACCGTCATTTTCTAATAGCTGATGTTTGGGGTTAATTCCAAAAATTCCCGGCACGCTTCTCTTTCCTATAAACAAATCTATGTCACCATCATTATCAAAATCATATGGCGCGATCACTGAAGTATTTTGTGCAGAATTAGGTAGTTGATATTCTGAAGCGCTAAAACTTTCATTTCCCTGATTTATATAAATTCTATCGCGAAATATTTCTTTATCAACGTTAGCTTCATTCCCGCCTGAACCTACTATCAGGTCTGGTTTATTATCGCCGTTTACATCAGCAAAAACTGCATAGGTATCTTCAAAACTTGAATTTGAGGTAAAAACTTCGAGATTCTTTTCGCTAAAGCTTCCTGAATTATTCTGTAGATAAAGAACTCCGGCCTGGCCTTTTGCGCCTCCTAAATAAAAATCCTCATTTCCATCACCATTTATGTCGCTTACAGCTAATGCCGGGCCTTCACGCGATAACATTTTTGGTATTAGACCTTCATAATCGTAGTCTATATAATTATTTTCTTTGTGGTTTTGAAGTTTTGTATTTATTTCAGTAAGAATTGGTTGCGTTTGTTTTCTATCTGAATTAAAAGTTGAATTCGCCTCTGTTTGACTCAGTTGTAAAGTGGTATTGATCGTAGGATTTTTAATGACTTGTGTAGCTTTATTGGGCCAGATAATTTGGAGAGAATCGATTTTTTTAGTTTTTCCCAGGCCAAAAGTTAGGCTGTAATCTATTGAAGATTGAAAACCTCGTGTAGGAATTAATTCTTGTGAAAGCACCTGGTTGTCAAAATAGAGTAGGGCTTTGCTACCAATAGCAAAAGTGTTTTTTCCCTCCCCTTTTAGATTTAATTTCAGGTAATTATTTTCTAATTGTTCTGAAGTTCTGTTTTTATAAATAAATACCTCCTGATTTACGTTATTGACAACAAGGTCTAGATCACCATCATTATCCAGATCGGCGTAAGCAGAGCCGTTAGAGAAACTGGGTTCATTTAGGCCCCAATCTTTAGTTTTATTATCAAATGTTAGGTCTTGATTATTCTGAAATGCATAATTGGGAATAGGATTGCTGGGCATTTCACTAAGAATGGAATCAAATTCTTTTTTCTTACCGGTGAGAACCATTTCCTGAAGAATATCGTTGGCAAAGAAATCCATAAAATCCTGGTTAGTGAGATCGTGGTAGATCCCGTTGCTCACATAAATATCTTTGAACCCATCGTTATCCATATCAAAAATTAGGGCGCCCCAACTCCAGTCTGTTTGTGCAACACCACTTTGAAATGCGATTTCAGAGAAGGAATTTTCACCCGTATTGAGCTGTAGGGTATTTTGCATAAATTGGTGATAGAAATCCCTACTTTCTTTGAGTTTATAGATATCATATCGTTCAAAATCTGAAGTTTCTTTAAGGCGTTTATCGCTTTCCGGAAGCATATCGGTAACAAAGATCTCAGGACGCGCATCGTTGTTTATGTCGGCCATATCTGCGCCCATCGAAGAAAGACTTAAATGGGAAACACGGTTTTTAATATCTTCAGTAAAAGTACCATCACCATTATTGATATAAAGATAATCGCGTTCATAAAAATCGTTAGAAATATAAAGATCGGGGAGTTGATCGTTGTTTACATCACCTACGGTAACTCCAAGTCCAAAACCTATTAAGCTTCCGTAAATTCCTGCTTCTTCACTAACATCGGTAAATTTCCCGTCATCGTTTCGTAGTAATTTATCACCACCGCCTTTAAAAATTTCTGGTAAGTCCCAATCTTCACTTCTTAGATCACGTTTGTTATTAAAACTTAGGCTGGAAACCGGGATAAAGCTATTGTTAAGAATATATACGTCAAGATCACCGTCCCCGTCATAATCAAAGAAAGCAGCGTGGGTGGTAAATCCATTTTCATCTAAATTATAGGAAGCGGCGTCTTCAGTAAATGTAAGATCTCCATTATTGATAAAAAGTTCATTTTTACGATCTGCACCTTCAATATTCCCGGCATTGCTCACATAAATATCCAGGAGTCCGTCGTGATTAATATCTACCATACTTACACCGGTACTCCAGTTTTTTGTTCCTGCAGTACCTGAAGTTTCAGTAATATCTTCAAATTTAAAATCGCCTTTATTCAAGTAAAGTTTGTTTTTACCAAGATTTGAGGTTAAATAAATATCAGGTAGACCGTCGTTATTAATGTCTCCAATACCTACACCCGCACCATTATAAAAATTTCTATATCTAAAAATATTGAAATCTTTAGTATTGGTTATTGGATTTTCAAAATTGATTCCCGTTTGAGTAGATGACATTTTGGAGAATAATGCATCTTTATTTTCTTTTTCCGCAGGCATTTCATTTTCTGTTCTATCATTAGCACAAGCCATAAAAAGCAGTATAATAAAGATTGAACCAAAAATTGAAGAAGATAAATGAGAAGTGATTTTCATTGAGAAAAACAGGTTAGAAGGGAGGCTATTTTAATTGGCAATTTAAACAAAATTTAAGAAGAATTTAGGAGTCTAAAAGAAAAGAGACTAAAAATGCAAATGCATTGATAGTCTCTTTAATATAAAAACTATTTCAAGTAATTAGTAACCTTCGTTTTGTTCTAAATTAGGATTAGATGTTAAGGCTGTTGAAGGTATTGGGAACAATACCCTAAAAGCTTCTGTATTATCTTTAAATTCCCAGGTATCAGTATAAGTACCAAATCTAATTTGATCCTGTCTCCTGGTGAATTCCATATAAAGCTCACGACCTCTTTCTTCCAGTAGATCCTGATCTGTAAGGCTTTCCAGCGGAGTAGCCTGTCTTAGTTCACGTAATTCATTAACCAGGCCTAAAGCAGACTCATCTGCAGTTCCACCGCGATGAATAGCTTCAGCTTTCATAAGATGAGCATCTGCATAACGGAAAACGATTAAATTGCCTGGATAAGCTCCATCTGATGGATGGTATTTTAGTAATCTAATACCTGTTCTCTCATTGTTACCTACTAAACCTGGCAATTCTTTGGTATAAACTAAAGGGTTCCCGGTTCTATCGTTTAATTCAGAGCCATCTAAAGCATATTGCTGATTTATAAGAAATCCATATCCAATATAAGATCCATCTTCCATACCGTCGTCATCTTCATCTAAGTCGCCTGCTTCGGCAGTACTTCCTGAAGTAGGTACAAAACCTCTGCGTTCTTCCTGGCCAGAACCTGGAACGTTAACCTGTGGATCACCTTCAAAAAGGTCATAGAATTCAGCTAAAGTTGAAAAACCATTCCAGCCTCCCGGTGGTTGACCCGGTGTACCCTGGTTATAATGTAAGGTACTCCACATACGGGTATCTGCTCCGTAATTGGTTCTAAAAATTATTTCTGTATCAGAAACATCTACATCGGGCTCAAAAATTTCAAAGAATCCACTTTGAAGTGCAAATCCATCTTCAGCAATCGCATCAACGTGATTTATCACTTCATTCATATCTTCGGGAGATGCAGTTCCTGTACCTAAATAAATATGCTTGTTTAGGTGCATTTTTGCTAGTAGAAAGTTTGCAAGTGCCTTAGAAGCTCTATTGGTTTCAGCTCCAGGACCATTGGCTGGTAATTCAGGCAATGCTTCTTCAAGATCTTTCATAGCAAAATCAAAAGCTTCAGCTCGCGACATTACCATTGGGCTAACATCTGGACCCTCATTTACACCTCTAAACGGCACCTGGCCAAATAGATCTATTATCCAGTACATACTGAAGGCTCTTAAAACCTTGGCTTCTGCAACTTGTGCTGCGCTTGCCTCAGGGGTTTCGATGATTTCTGTTAAGGAAAATACACTGGAATTAAAGTTGTTCCAGGTATTTAAAAGATATGGGTGGGTAGCATCCCAGGTGTGCTGGTGCAAGGTTCTCCAAACCCCATTATCTCCCCAGTCTGTTCCCCTGGTTGGAATTAATAATTCATCTGATGTGGCTTCCTGTAAAGCATATAAATTTTCCTGGGTTTGTAAATGTCCCTGGATCGTGTTATACGCGTTATTTATTGAGCCTTCTACGTTACTTACTCCGTCAAATCCCCCATCTGAAGTTTCACGGGATACCGAGTCGGTATCTTCAAGTTCCAGATCGGTACAGGACACGATACTTAGAACTCCTAAAGTAGCTAGTGTTATTTTTAAAATACTCCTTTTCATAATACTTTTTTAAAATGATGCATTTAAACCAAAAGTCACTGTTGTAGGTCTTGGGTATGCGGTATAATCTATACCTGCCGAAGGAACATTATTTAGTGCTTTATTGGTATCTACCTCTGGATCAAGACCTGTGTAATCAGTAATTACAAAAAGGTTTTGACCTGTCAAAGATAATCTCAATGTATTGAATAAACTCTCTTCAGCGATATCAAAGTTATATCCTAAAGTTAGGTTTTGCATTCTTAAAAAATCTCCTTTTTCAAGGAACCTTGTAGATACATCTGGTGCGTTAAGGTTAGATTCTCCATTTCCAATTACATTTTGAGTAACATTTCTACCATTACCAATTGCTCCCGCAGTAAAGAAAGCATTCTCGGTATTGTTATAAATATAGTGCCCAAACTGGCCTGTTAAAAATGCAGATAGATCCCAGTTTAAATATTGTACACTGGTAGAAATACCTAAATTGGTGGTGGGTAGTGCGCTTTTTCCAACAAATTGTTGAACATCTCCATTAGGATAAATAGACTGGCCTGTTTCATCAAAGCCTGCGAACTCCCTTAAGAAATAGGAGAACAGTGGTTGGCCACCAACTAAACGTTGAGCAAAGGCTCCCGTTAATCCCTGTCCGCTAATTCCGCCGGTATCAATAACGCCATCAAAATCTTCAACCATATTATCGTTGTAAGCAATGTTGAAGCCGAAGTTCCAGAATAAATCTTCTTGCTGAATTATATCATAATCTATTGCAAATTCAACCCCTTTATTAATCACATTAGCATCCAGGTTTTGGAATACGAATGGTTGTGGAGAAGGTTGAGCAGAGAAAACCTGGATTAAAAGATCTGTAGTGTTTTTGTAATAAAAATCTAAGGATCCGCTTAACCTATCGTTCATAAAACCATAATCAAGACCGATGTTGGATTGACTGGTTTCTTCCCATTGTAAGTTTGGATTAGCAAATGATACAAGGGTAGTACCTGGGGCATCTATACCGCCTCCATTGTTAATTCCAAAACCTGCCCATCTCTCACGTTGCTGGTATTGGTTATAAGGAATTTCCTGGTTACCGGTAACCCCGTAACCCAATCTTAGTTTTAAAGTAGATATAGCATCTGGGATGAAATCTTCATCACCCATTTGCCAGGCAAAAGCTCCAGAAGGGAAGTAACCGTATTTATTATTTCCACCAAAACGTGTAGAACCATCAGCTCTTAAAGTCGCGGTGAATAAATATTTCCCGGCTAATTCATAATTTAACCTGGTGAAGAAAGATTGCAACTCATCGGTTACATCAAATTTATCACCGGCAATGGCACTGGCTACTATATTTCCTGGGTTAGACACATTATCTGTAGCAATTTCAGGAAAAAGACGATTTACAAAGATATCTTCTCCGGTATAACCATATTGCTGATAAGAACCACTTATAGAACCTTCTATAGCGTCTCTACCGGCTTGAAGTTCATCTATCATCGCATCCATATCCCCGGTTGAGAAACCAAATCCTGAAACATTTATTCCTGAACGACTAAAGTCCTGGAAGGAGTAACCGGCTAATGCGGTGAACTTAGAATTCTCAAATTGTTTTTCGTAATTCACGGTAAGTTCCATTAAGCGGTTGGTAGAATTAATCTCATTGATATAACCTCTACCATTTCCCGGAACACCAGATCCTACCCCTGCGATGTCCCCAGAAAGAGCGGCACCACGGTAGGAGTTAGATTCATCATATCCAAGGGCAACTTTTGCACTTAACTCTGGTAAGATTTTATAATCGGCAGATAGATTAAGTAAAACCCTATCAGTTTCAGTTTCATCCTGGTTATACTTTAATAATGCCAACGGATTTATAAAATCACCACCAGGAGTAAATTCAGGGTCGGCCGGGTAGGTAGGATTAGCAAAATATGCTGTTCCTAATAAATCTCCCTGCGCCCCTGCATTATCTGATATTGGTGCACGTTCATCATTCACTCTTGCAATGGTAGATTGAAGGTTTAGCTTCAATTTATCATCAAATAGCCTATGGGTGATATTTAACCTTCCAGTTAATCGCTCCATAGAGGAATTCTCTATTATCCCCTTTTGGTCGGTATAATTACCAGAAACTCTATAGTTACCACCGGTATAAGAATTAGAATAGGAGAGATTATGAATTTGAGAAAAAGCAGAGCGGGTAATTTCGTCCTGCCAGTCAGTATCTCCACCAAAATCAAGGTCTTCTCTATTACCGCCATAACTTTCGGCAGCGTCTAAGAATTCTTCTCTGTTTAAAAGATCAAATTCGTTAGCCGGAGTTGCAATACCAAGGTTGGTACTGTAATTTAATCTTCCCTGATCTCCTCTACCATCTTTTGTAGTAATAATTACAACCCCGTTAGCTCCCCTGGAACCATATATTGCGGTTGCAGAAGCATCTTTAAGAACGCTCATACTTTCAATATCAGATGGGTTAAGGAAGTTTAGTGGGTTTTTAGCACTAGAAGAACCAAAACCTACATCGTCTCCACCTGCTGATACTTCATCACCAGCCAATGGCACACCGTCTACAACGAAAAGCGGATTGTTACCACCCCTAACCGAAGTTGTACCTCGAATACGAATGTTAACACCGGCGCCAGGTTCTCCACTGGAGGTAGTAACCTGTAAACCGGCTGTTTTACCTTGTATAAGTTCTTCTGGCGAAGAAATTACACCCTGGTTAAATTCATCAGAAGAAACTGTAGAAACCGCCCCAGTGGCATCTCGTCTTTCTACATTTCCATAACCAATAACCACTACTTCGCTAAGGGCATCGGTGTCCTCCTGCATGGTAGCATTAATAGTTGTTCTTCCGTTTACCGAAATCTCTTGTTGGGCATAGCCTACAAAGCTAAATACCAGAACACCATCACCTGGAACATCGTTTAACGAATAATTTCCGTCAAAGTCGGTTACCGTACCATTAGAGGTACCTTTAACCACAACGTTCACTCCCGGTAAGGGCATTTCCCCATCGGTTACCGTTCCTGTTATTGTTTCCTGCGCCTGGACAAATCCGAAGCTGCAGATTGCAAACAGAAACAAACCGATTTTGAGTAATCCTTGTTTCATAAATTTAATTTTACAGTTGATTAATTAAACCATTAAGTTGATGACCTAAATTAGTAAAAAATTATGCTAAATATTAAGTAGTCTATACACGCAAACGTTTTCGTGTTTTCAAAGATGTGAATATTGAAGGGGTTTTTTAGACTAAAATTGAAGCTAAAATTTTATTGAAAATATCGCAATACGAAGTAAACAGCTGTCTTACAGGATTCTAAAAATTAAATGTAATAAATACACGTGATGAAATCGTAATTTTATAATTTTTGTTGATAAAATTTCATTTTATTCCCTTTAATAGGTCATTATTGATAGTTTTTTGGCCGAAATTTTGACAGAAATTTCTTCCTTTTCTCCAATATATTCACCATCAACCTGAAAAGCGACCGGTTTTCTACAAAAAACTCTAGCACTTTTAACCGGTATTATCTCCACAAATTCAGAGTTTACATCAGTTTCATTACGCAAAGTTTTTAGAATCTCCAGGATGTCGAAATTTTTGAATAAAAGGATTTCAAAAACACCATCATCTATTTTTCCTTTGGGATTTACATTAGCACCGGTGCCGTATTTTTTTGCATTGGCAAATGCCAAGAGAATTCCTTTTTTGGTAATAGTTTTATTTTCTAATTCAATTTCAAATTCAAAAGGATATTTACTTTCCCAAAGTGTAGGTATAGATTGTAGCAAATAGCCCATTTTTCCTCTTATTCTGGAATGTTCGTAATTTTTAATTAATTCAGCATTTAATCCCAAATCACTTATGTGCAGGCATAGTTCTCCATTAATTTCAAGCATATCCATTTCTTTATGCTCATTACTCAGCGCTATTTTCAATTGTTCTTCCAGGATGTTGGGAATGCCCAGGTTAACAGCAAGCCCGTTGGCTGAACCTGCAGGAAATATTGCTATAGGAATTAGAAAATTAATTAAAGCTTCTGCTACTTGTTTTATAGTCCCGTCGCCGCCTGCCACAAAAACCCGGTCAAAATTATTTTCGGTAACCAATTTTTGAATTTTCTCACGATCATTTTTGCCGGTGGTTTTATAAGTAATGAGTCCAGCATTAATTTTTAAAAGCTCATAATCAATAGTTTGTATTATATGCTCCTTATTAAGACCTCCTGAAATTGGGTTCACAACAAGTAGTACCTTCTGTATTTCTTTCATATAGCTTCTAAAATATGCTTAAATTTAATTATTTTGGAGTAAGAAAAATTCAATAAAAATCTAAAATTTTGAAGTTAGATCTAAAACTTTATCGTGGTTATGTTAATAATCAGGAGTTGGTTGTATATGGCCATTTATTTAAATCCTGGGCGCCAGATAAGTACAGGCTGGATAGAAAAGGAATAAAACATGCGGTAGCTATTATTCATATGTTTCGCATTAGTCCTTTAAAAAACAGGGAAATCACCTTGAAATTTCGCAATACTACAGTCACCACTAAAACCCTGAACGATGGGTATTTTAGATTTACAATTCCTTTTTCAGAAGAATTAAAAAGCGGCTGGCATGAATACGAGGTGAGTTGTAATATCAAGGATTTTGGAATGATAGAGAAGGGGGAATTATTAAAACCGCACCCATCTAAATACGGTATAATTTCAGATATAGATGATACTTTTCTTATTTCCCATAGCAATAGCTTTTTTAAAAAGTTATATGTGATGCTTTCCAAAAACATCAATAAGCGTAAGATTTTTGATGACGTTGTAGATCATTATAAAGAATTGAGCCGTGCAGGGCAGGACTCTGAGCATGCTTCCAATTCCTTCTTTTATGTTTCCAGCAGTGAGTGGAATTTATATGAGTTTATCAATGAATTCGCCAAGATGCACCAGTTGCCTAAAGCGGTAATTAAACTAAAGAAAATTAAAACGGGGATTTCAGATTTTCTCTCTACCGGCCGCGGAAGCCACGATCATAAATTTGAAAAGATAAAAGATATTATTTCTTTTTATCCCCACATTCCTTATGTACTATTAGGAGACGATTCCCAGAAAGATGCTCATATTTACGAGCGTATATGTAAAATTTTTCCAAAGAGTTTAAAAGCAGTTTATATACGGCAAACCGGAAGAAAAAAGAAGCCGGAAATCACTACAATTCTCAAGAATATAGAAAGCCTTGGCGTAAGTATTTGTTACTTTAAACATAGCAATAAGGCCATAAAACATTCCCGCGCAGAAGGGATTATTTAAAGTTTTTGAATCCTATATGTGCTGAAATTAACTCGCTGTTTAAATATAAAAAACCAAAGTTTAAGTCGATATTTTAATTACTCTGAAATTTCATTTTTTGAACGTACAAGACTATATAAAATCCAGGGCCCAATTGCCCACCAAAAGTATTCAAAATACTATTGCACTTTTAGAAGCCGATGCTACAATTCCGTTTATTTCCCGCTACCGTAAGGAAGCCACCGGCAATTTAGATGAGGTTGCTGTTGAAAAAATTGCGCTGTTACTCAATTCTTTTAACGAACTCGAAAAGCGAAAAGCAGCGGTACTTAAAGCCATAAAGACTCAGAATGAGTTAACCGAAGCTTTAGCGGAAAAAATTAATAAAGCCAACACTTTAACCGAAGTTGAAGACCTTTATTTACCTTTTAAAAAGAAAAGAAAAACAAAGGCTGATGCAGCCAGGGAAGCCGGTTTAGAACCACTTGCCAAAATCTTAATGGCTCAAAATGCAGCCAATATTGACCTCTCGGTAAAACAATTTCTTTCTGAAAATATAAAAACTAAAGAAGAAGCTTTTAACGGGGCCGGGCATATTATTGCAGAATGGATTAATGAAAATACTTATGTTAGAAATTCCCTTAGAAGATTATATGCCCGAAAAGCGCAACTAAGTACCAAATGGGTGAAAACAGAGGAAGAGCACTCAGAAGCTTCCAAATTCACACACTTTGAAAAGTGGGAAGAACCGCTTAAAAGAATTCCTTCACACAGATTTTTGGCTATTTATCGAGCCGAAAAATTGGGGATAATTAAACTAAAAATTGAAGTCGATAAAGCAGAAGCTTTAAACTTAATTGAAAAAGCAATAATTAAAAATCCCGGTTTTTCTGGAGTAAAATATTTAAAAGAAGCGTTTGAAGATGCTTTTACACGATTGCTGAAAAAATCTTTTGCAACAGAATTTCTAAATGAAGCTAAGGAAAAAGCAGATGAAGATGCCATCGGCGTATTTGCTTCAAATCTTGAGCAATTGTTAATGGAAGCCCCTTTGGGTAGCAAACGAATTCTCGCATTGGACCCGGGTTTTAAATCGGGTTGCAAATTGGTGTGTTTAGATGAACAGGGGAATTTATTACATAATGAAACAATATTTCCTCACCCGCCACAGAAGAAAACAGATGCGGCTTCAGCAAAGATTAAAAGTTTGGTAAATGCTTATAAAATTGAAGCTATAGCTATAGGTAATGGCACCGCAGCCAGGGAAACCGAGCAATTTATTAAAAATGTTTATCTACCAAAAGAAGTTTCGGTTTTTACGGTTAATGAAGCAGGAGCTTCTGTTTATTCTGCCTCGAAAATTGCCAGGGAAGAATTTCCTAATTATGATGTTACGGTGCGCGGAGCAGTTTCTATAGGCAGAAGATTAAGTGATCCGCTGGCAGAACTGGTTAAAATAGATCCAAAATCAATAGGAGTAGGGCAGTACCAACACGAAGTAGATCAAAGCAAATTAAAGGAAAAACTTGATGTTGTGGTAATGCGTTGTGTAAATAAAATAGGAGTAAACTTAAATACTGCAAGTAAAGAATTATTGTCTTATGTGTCTGGAATTGGCCCGGGATTGGCACAAAATATTCTGGATTACAGAAAAGAAAATAAACGTTTTACAAGCAGAAAAGAATTGCTAAAAGTGCCACGCCTGGGAGAAAAAGCCTTTGAACAGTCGGCGGGATTTTTACGAATTAAAAATGCTAGGAATCCATTAGATAATTCGGCCGTGCATCCAGAAAGTTACTTTGTGGTAGAAAAAATGGCGAAAAATAATGCCTTGAAGCCGGAAGAACTAATAGGAAATACTGAAGTTCTTGAAAAAATAAAACCGGAAGATTATATTTCTGATAATATTGGATTACTGAGTTTAAAAGATATTCTAGGAGAATTAAAAAAACCTGGAGCCGATCCCAGAGCAAAGAAAAAAGCCTTTAGTTTTGATCCTTCAGTAAAAAGTATTACCGATTTAAAGCCGGGTATGAAACTGCCGGGAATAGTAAATAATATAACCAATTTTGGCTGCTTTGTAGATATTGGAATCAAAGAAAGCGGGCTCATCCATATTTCAAAACTTGCCAATGAATTTATAAGTGATGTAAATTCGGTGGTTAAACTCAACCAGGAACTGGAAGTGACTGTACTTTCTGTAGATGAAGAAAAAAAGAGGGTTCAACTTTCTTTAATAGATTAATACAACGAGGCTGTTGAAAAACTGGTAACAGCCTCGTTTGTTTTTAAACTTTCTAATTTCTTTTTCTAAAATTTGCGCCGTCAAATTCTTCCCGCTCATAAAATTCATCATCAGCGTAGCGATCTTCGCTATAGCGGTCTCTACGTTCATTTTCATTGTCAATAATTTTCCCTTCCCTTTGTTCAGAAATTGGCTTATCGGCATATTCCTCTTCTTTTCGGCGTTGGAGATGCTCGTCTTCTCTTTCGGCAAGAGACGGACGATTATAAGAGCTTAAAACAGTTTCTTCATAATGTCTATCTGGATTAGCACCGCGTTCAATGCGTTTTGTTTCAGCAAAGGTTTGGTGCGTAATTCTTGAAGTATAGATGTATTTTTCACCTTCTTCGAGCTCTACCAGGCCTATGGGTACAATTACGTGATTCTGGCCGTCCTTGTTTACAAACTCCTTAATTTCAGGATCTGCGGGTTTTCCATAGGGATCGTGCCGGGAATCTATAATGGTCTGGTCTACTTCTACGTCTACATAAACTACGCGATCAAGATTTTTATTAATGAGTAAATTATCGACTTTTCCAACTACACGTTTGTCGGCATCTCTTACCACCCAGCCCCGAATATCGGGATAACCGCCTGCAATCTTATAGTCTTTTAATTCACTTAAATAATATAGATTCTTATTCTTTATATCCTTGCTCATAATTCACAGTTTTTCAGTTATGCAATCAATTCTTTTGAATAAAGAAAACTGATCTTGCTATTTTCATTAAAATAAATGCCTGAAGTATCATTCAATTCTTCAATATCATTGGTATCATCAATATTATCAACATCGTCAGTAGTGTCATCATAAGCGAAAACATAAAATAATATGCCCAGTATGATGATAGCGATTAAGAGAATCCAGGGCCAAACCGGTTTTTTCTTTTCAACTTTAATTTCTGCCATAATTTTAGTTTTTGGTTAGACTCTTAAAATTAAATAATCCTGACCTTTAACATAGCTAAGATTACCCCAAACAATTGTTAATTAGATCATAAGCAAAAAAAAGTGGTTCTGGTAAATATCATTTTTAGAAAAGGATTTTAAAGAATTCAAGTGAAAAAAATAGAATTCTGCTAAAAGAAAAAAGTGAAACTTTTCAATTTCCCTTTTGGTAATCTATTTCCTTTTCCGATAATTTTTATCATCGAATTCCTTCTTGTTATAGAAATCTTCATCCTCCTTATGATCTCTTCTGCCTGCGGAAGTATCTGTCTGAGACCGGGAAGTGCCGTGACCTGAACCTTTGTCTTTGTTACTCGTAAAACTTGTCTTCTGAGTATTTTTAGGATTAAAATCATCTTTAATTTCACCCTTTTCACCAGGTTTTTTATGAGTAGGCTCGTTACGAGAAACATCTGAATTTTTTAAGTTTGTTTCCCGATCCTCCCGGATTTTAGTAGCGGTATCATCGTTAAATTCTGCCTGACTCCGATCGTCTCTGTGTTTATCATCTGAAGAAATAGCGCCTCTGTTATAAGAAGCTAAAACAACTTCTTCGTATTCCCGGTCTATATTAGCACCTTTCTTTTTTCTTTTAGTTTCGGCAAAAGTTCTATGATTCACTTTATCTGTATAAATAAATTTATCATCTTCATTTAGCCGTACAAGACCAATAGGAATTATAAGATGTTCTTCACCATCTTTATTCACGAATTCATGTACTCCTTCATTTGCAGAAGACCTGTAGGGATCGTGATTTGCTTCAATAATACTTTTGTCTACTTCTACATCCAGGTAAACAACACGTTCTGTATTTTTATTTACAAGAAGATTATCCACTTGCCCTATCACGCGCTGGTCTACATCTTTTACTTTCCAACCACGAACATCTGGATCCTCACTTGAAACTTTATAATCCGAAAGTTCGTTTAGATAGAACAAATGTTTATCTCTACTTCTGTTATTATTATCATTACTTGCCATAATCTCTTTAATTTTTTAATTAGCTCATTTTCATATTCTGTACTACATCGCCGGCTTCTTTATAAAAAGAATTAACTGCGTCCTTTTGATCAAGGGTAGGAGTTGATGGCTCAATACTTTCTAATGCGGTTCTTACTTCCTGAACATCCTGTGATATGTCTGGGAATTTTTCTTCCTGCATTTTCTCCATCAGGTCCACTATCTTACCACCAACATCATTAATTGTATTAGCGTGAGTAAGCTTCTGTGGGTCCTCTTTAATATCTCTAACATCATCTTTTAACTCCTGAATTTCAATTTCAGTATCTATATTAGCTTCTTCTGATCTGTTTTCAAGAGCATTGATGAGATAGATTAAGGCCTCACTACTATATTCATGGTCAATTCCCATTTTTTCGCGGTCACCAATATGGGTAAGGTATTTAGAGACACTTTCATCTCCGGAAAGGTTATCATCTTCCCAGCGTGCAGTTTCAGTATCTTCTTCTTCCTCGGTTTCCATAGGTGTTGCAACCTGTTCGGTGTTTTCCTCTTCATTAAAATCATCATCGTCGTCACCGTTATCGGCGATTACAAAATATACTATTACTGCAAGGATTATTAGACCAAGGAGAATCCAGGGCCAAATAGGTTTTTTCTTTTCAATTTTAATTTCTGCCATAATTCTAGTTTTCTGGTTAGATTCTTAAAGTTAAATAATCTACTTCTTAATAATACTAAGGTTAGCCCAAACTATTGTTAATTAGGTTATAATCAAAAAAGGCATCCCAATGGAATGCCTTTTTAAAAAGAATATTTAATAAATTTTATTTCAGAAGATCTTTGAGTCGGTTCCAGGCTTTATCGTGTGCTTCTTTATTTGCTTTTTCGGCATCGGTTTGGTGTCCACTTCTCATAAAAGCGTGACCGGCGCCTTCGTAGATTTCATATTTATATGTCTTGCCGGCTTCTTTCATCATTTTTTCACTCGCCTCAATGGTAGAATTTACCCTATTATCATCACCGCCGTAATAGCCATAAACAGGAGCCGACATATTAACAATTGCTTCTGCATCTTCAGGACCGGTTCCGTAGAAAACGTGTGCGGAAGAGATATCCTGGTTGTTGGTAGCATACCTAAAAGTTTGCGAGCCACCCCAGCAAAACCCAACTACAGCAACTTCTCCGGTTGATGCGGAATCCTCCTTAATATAGTTGAAGGCAGCATCAAGATCTGCAGTTACCTGTTCTGGGTCTAAGGCATAAATGGCATCTCTTGCAGCATCAGGATTTTCAAAATCTGTGGTTCGACGTTTACCTTGTGTATTTGAAATCAGATCTGGAGCGATCACCAAATAGGCGGCTTCAGCAAGTTTATCGGCAAACAACCTTGCCCAATCATTTAATCCACGGTTTTCGTGAATTACAATTACAGATTTTGTAGCCTCATTTGTTTCAGGATAGGCTACAAAAGCCTGAAATTCCCTCTCACCGTGAGATATAGTAACCCATTCGTGATGTCTTGGAGAATCAGAAAGTTCTTCGGCTTCAGTTTTTTGAGCTATTGTCGTATCAGCTTCAACTTGCGCTTCTTCTTTATTAGACCCTTTTTTATCATTTTTATTTCCGCAGGAAAAAAGGGAAAACGCAAAGAAAAACAGCAGCAATATGTGGTTTAAATGTTTCATAACTATAAAATTTTAATTGAATATTCTTTCAATTTTCTATCTGAAAACTCCTGAAGGAAAAACTACAACACTTTCGTGACCGTCTTTTCCTACTGTAGCAACTCCAAAGAAGAAATTATCTATAACAATTCCATCAAGAGTGAATTCATTTACGTCACCTACAAAACGGGAATATTGCCACTGCGCTTCAGTAGTTTCTCTCCAGTAAATTTTATAGCCGGCGATATCAGCTTCAACTTTATCCCATCTTAATTTTGCTGAAGGTTCTACAATTCCTCCAATTTCAACATTCTCAGGTGCCGGTGGAGCCCAGGCAAGGCTAGCCATATTTATAGCATTTACTGCGGTAAGTTTTTCAGCATAATCAAAATTAACACCTTCTATAACATCGCCATATTCAATACCGTTTTCGGTTCTAATATCCTGGTGTTGTCGGTTATAATTTTCGTGCGCTTCCATAATCCTGATTCCGGCGAAGCCAAGATCGTTGAATGGCCTGTGGTGACCCCCACGACCAAAACGGTCTAAACGATAGATCATCATCGGGTTCATTTCTGGCATATAGGTTTCTGTAGTTTTATGTACATAACGAGCAAGTTGTCGTGAAATTCCATCTACTTCACCGCCGTAAAATCTACGCATTGTTCTTTCTCTTTCAGATTCATTTGGAGGAACGGGTTCGGAAAATATTCTAAAAGTTCGGTTATCAATTACGCCATCTACACCTTCAATATTCCCAATCATATCATTATTCAAAACTCCAATAATCTCCCAATTGTTTTCTTTAGCATATTCGGCCAGTCCTTTTCCTCCAAAAAGACCTTGCTCTTCTCCAGAAAGTCCAACATATACCACGCTGCTTTCAAATTCATATTGAGATAAAACCCTGGCGGCTTCCATAGCACCAGCCATACCGCTGGCATTATCGTTGGCACCGGGCGCATCGGTTTCAAAATCCATAGTATTGCTGGCGCGGGAATCTATATCGCCGCTCATAATAATATAGCGGTTTGGATATTTGGTTCCTTTTTGTACCGCAACCACATTTACCACCCAGGCATCATGTGGTATGCGTTCCCCATCCTCTGTAGTAACAAAGTCTTTTTGGTAAAAAACATCAAGACAATTATCGCAATTATTAGATATATTATCGAATTCAGATTTTATCCATCTACGTGCGGCACCTATTCCACGGGTGTCAGAAATTGTATCACTAAATGTATTCCTTGTTCCAAAACCAGCAAGTTTCCTAATATCGGCTTCAATCCTATCTGCAGAAATGCTATCTATTATTTCGTAAATACGCTCATCGGTTTGCGCATTTGTTTGTTGAAAAATGAGTCCCGAAAATAGGAGTAGGGCAAGACTGGGTATATTTCTAATCATAAAATTATTTTTTTAAGCTTCTAAAATACCTAATGTTTGGGTGATTTCACAATTAAATACGCTTTAGAAGTAATATGAAACAAAAAAATCCCGACAAATAATGCCGGGATTTTAAATCACATTCTAATTAACTACAATTTAGCTTGCTTTCATATTATGAATTTCAGCTTTTGCTTCGTGTGCTTTTTGGTCAGCTTTCGAGTTAGAAAGGCTGGCTTTAGTTTTGTTCTTTAAAGCATCAACTTTGTGGCTTAAAGAGTCAGAAAATTCATTGAATTTTCCTTTAGTTCCTTGTATAGCTTCGTTGCTTGAATCTGAAATCGCCTTTCTGGTATCTGCACCTTTTTTAGGGGCAAATAATAGTCCTAAGGCCGCTCCTGCAGCTGCTCCTGATATTAATCCTAATAACATTTTTCCTGATTTCATCGATCTAAGTTTTTAAGTTTTGGTTCGTATTTTTGTTTAATGTAAAATTAGATCATAATCACGCCGTTACCATATTTTTGAAGTTAAGTTATGCATAAACTTTCTTAGAAAATGTCAAGGAATTTAACAGTTTAAAGGCTTATGAATTTTCAGCAAACTTTTTAAGTATATCCCTTACCTTTAAAGTGTCTTCAACATAATAACGTGCACTGGTTTTTTTCATTCCAACTTTAACCGTAAAAGAATTTTCTGGAAGTTCCTCAAACATATATTCATCTGTCCAGTCGTCTCCAATGGCAAAGATGAAATCGTAATCTTTGCCTACCAGTTTTTTATTGGAAGCTTTTCCTTTATTTACTCCGCTACTTTTTATTTCCAGTACTTTATTTCCTTCAAGAACGCTAAGTCCGCGATTTGAGATTAATTCTTTTAAAACATTTGAAAGCTCATTGGCCCTTATTTCACCAAGTTCGGGATCGGCTTTTCTATAATGCCAGGCTAGTGAATAGTTTTTATCTTCTATAAATGTACCGGGCGTTCTATCTACAAAAGTTTCAATTACCGGGCGCACCGCACTCATCCAATCGTTATTCACGTTTTCTGAAAGTTCCCATTCGCTATCTTTTTGGCGCATCCAAACCCCGTGTTCTGAAATAAGTTCTACAGGAATTTCCTGCCACCACGCACCAAGGGTGTCTTTATCCCTACCACTAATAAGAACTACATCTGTATTTGCTGATTGATTTAATTTGTGAACTAAATCTATTAATTCCTGGTCTGGTTTTGCTTTTTCGGGCTTATCGGTAAAGTTTACTAATGTACCGTCGTAGTCCAGGAATAGGATTCGGTTCTTCGCATTTTTAAATTTCTCCAGAATTTCATCTGAAACTTTAGAGGAAATTCTTCTCGCTTTAAACGCATCTCTATCCTGACTCGTTTCATGTAAGGCTTTCATAAAATCGTTTGCCCATTTTTCTACACTATAGCGTTTCAGTCGCTTTTGAAGTATTTTATTGCGCTGCTTTTGTTCTTCTTCAGGCATTTCAATTGCCTGGATTAAAGTTTCGGAAATCTGCTCAAAATTATTCGGATTAATAATTAACGCCTCGTTCATCTCGTGTGCGGCACCAGCCATTTCACTTAAAATAAGTACTCCGGTTTGATTTATTCTTGTAGCCACAAATTCTTTGGCAACCAGGTTCATCCCGTCCCTAATTGGTGTTAATAGTGCAATATCACAACTCGTATAAAGGTCAATTAAATTTTCAAAAGGCATAGAGCGGTAAAAATACCAGATAGGCGTCCAGCTCACGGTAGAGAATTTACCGTTTATTCTTCCAACTAATTCATCTATTTCCCTTTTTAAACGTTGATATTGCGGCACGTTAGATCTTGATGGTACGGCAAGCATCACCAATCTTACTTTTTCAATGAATTCTGGATGGTTATCAAGAAAATATTCAAAAGCCCTAATTCTATTGGCGATACCTTTTGTATAATCCAGGCGGTCTATACTTAGAATAAGTTTAGCTTCAGGGGTTTCATTGGTATGATGGTCTAACCTGCGCTGTAACTCGGTACGTTGCTCTTCGGTATTTTTAAAATGATTTAAAGCGGCGTCTTCAAATTTGTTATAATCTATTCCCATTGGGAAAGAATCTACTTTTACAATTCTCTCGGGCAGGGTAATTTCATTAAAACTTACCTGGTGACGTAAAATTCGACTTACAGAACTTAAAAAATGTCTTTCATAATCGTAGGTATGGAAACCAATTAGATCTGCACCCAATACTCCTTTTAAAACTTCATCCCGCCAGGGCAGGGTTCTAAAAACCTCGTAAGAAGGAAATGGAATATGATTAAAAAAGCCAATAATGGCTTCAGGCTGTTGTTCCCTAATCATATTTGGGACTAAAAGTAATTGATAATCGTGTACCCAAATGTGATCGCCATCTTCATAATGTTTCAGAACTTCTTCGGCATATTTTTTATTTACGCTTTTATAAATTTCCCAATGATCTTTATCGGCTTCGGTATATTCCATAAAATAATGGAAAAGCGGCCATATGGTACGATTACTAAACCCGTAATAAAATCCTTCAATTTCTTCTTCACTAAGATTTACAGCAACACAATCTTCTTTTCGGGCTTTTTCCTTAACATCTTCTAAAAGATTTTCCGGAATTTCCTCTTCGGTAAGTCCGCTCCAACCAATCCAAATACTATCACCATCCTTATGGAATGATTTTAAGCCTGTTGCGAGCCCACCTACGCTTGGCGTAACTTCAAGATTATTATTTTCTAGGTTAATTTGTAATGGCAATCGGTTGGAAATTATTATTGTCTTACTCATAATTATATGTGAATGCTGTTGTTGCGAAATTGATTTTTATTAAATTTCCGAAAATCATTTTACACGACAAGTCTTTTTAAAGAATTTTAAGAGTATATGGAGAATTTAGATTACGGAATTATAGGGAATTGTAAGAGTGCTGCGCTAATATCAAAAACAGGTTCGTTAGAATGGTGTTGTTTGCCAAATTTTGCATCGGCTGCGGTTTTTGCAAAACTACTTGATGAGAAAAAGGGAGGAAGTTTTGAAATTATAGTAGACGATTCTTATAAAATAACCCAGGAATATCTTTGGGAAACCAATATTTTAAATACCGAATTTACCGATGGAACAAACTCTTTTCAGGTTATAGATTTTATGCCCCGTTATCCTCGGGAAGATGGTTCTTTTTACGCCCCGCCAGATGTAATAAGGTTTATAAGATTAATTAGCGGAAAGCCTAAGTTTAAAGTAAAATATGATCCTCGTTTAGATTTTGCCCGTGAAAAAACCTACAATGAATATAAAGGAAATTATATAAAAAGTTTTACCAAAGAAGGTAAATACGATTCCCTTTTTCTATACTCGAATTTGGATCTTAACGATGTTTTAGAAGGTAAAGAACTGGAATTAACCGGAAACGCATATTTTTTACTTGGTTACCATGAAAAGCTTATTACCCAGTCTTTAGATCGCTCTTATTTAAAATTTCAGCGTACCAAAACCTATTGGATGAATTGGAGCGCAAAGACTACCCGCTATACGCATTACGAAAATGAAATAATGCGTAGTGCTTTGGTTTTAAAATGCCTTAGTTACAAAAAATCTGGTGCGGTTTTAGCCGCAGCCACCACTTCTTTGCCCGAAACAATTGGCGAAGAACGCAACTGGGATTACCGTTTCTGCTGGATTCGTGATGCTTCTATGGTAATTAAAGTAATGGCAGGCCTTGGCCATATAAAATCGGCTAAAGATTTTCTTCAATTTATCATAGATATTATCCCCGATAAAGATGAAAAGATCCAGATTATGTACGGAATTAATGGTGAAAAAGAGCTTACCGAGCATATTTTAGATCATTTATCTGGTTATAAGGATTCCCATCCTGTAAGAACCGGAAATGCCGCCTATATTCAGAAGCAGAACGATATCTACGGAATTTTGATGGAGGTGATCTATCAGCAGTTTAATCAGTTTGAGACTTCTTTAGAAAATTCTGAAGAACTCTGGACCGTGGTGCGCGGAATTGTAAAAATTGTAGAAGAAAACTGGCAAAAACCAGATAAAGGAATTTGGGAATTACGTACCGAAGACCGGCATTTTGTGTTTTCAAAACTACTTTGCTGGGTGGCGATAGACAGAGCCATAAAAATTGGTGAAGTTTTGAGAATGGGTATTAATGATACGCATTGGAAATCTCTACGAGCTGAAATTTATAACGATATTTACAATAACGGCTGGAATGAAGAAGTGCAAGCTTATACCCAATATTATGGTTCTAAAGATTTAGATGCTTCTACCTTATTAATGGAACAATATGGATTTATTGAAGCCAAAGATCCTCGCTTTGTAAGTACGGTACACGCCACTGAAAAGGAATTATGTAAAGACGGGTTAATGTACCGTTATAAAAATAAGGATGATTTTGGAGAACCAACTTCTTCTTTTACGATTTGTACGTTTTGGTTAATTGATAGTCTTTTCAAAATAGGAGAGAAGAAGAAAGCCAAACAAATGTTTGATCAGTTACTTTCTTACAGTAATCACTTAGGCTTGTTTAGTGAAGACATAGATTTTGAAACCAAAAGGTTGCTGGGTAATTTCCCTCAAGCCTATTCGCATTTAGCTTTAATAGAAACCGCTGCCAATTTTAGTTTGGGGACAACCTCTGAAGAAACCTGGCTTAGCGAGTTTTAATTCTCATCTTGCTTATTATCTTCTTTATTAATTTGCACGCGACTTTTAGGGAGGCTCTCGGGATAATTTTCTTTTAGAAAATCTATGAGTTTCTCCCTAATAAATACGCGTAAATCAAAAGCGGTTGGAGAATCTTTAGCGCTTACCAAAATCCTTATTTCCATAGACCTATCGGTAGCATCAGTTACCTGTACTACTTTAGCTTGTTTATCCCAAAGCGGGGTCGTTTCCAGTAACCTATCCAGTTCTTCTCTAATCTTTTCAACAGGAACGGTATAATCTGTATACAAAAACACGGTTCCTAATAAATCGGCAGAATTCTTGGTCCAGTTTTGAAAAGGTGTTTCAATAAAATAAGTAGAAGGCACTACCAGTCTCCTTTTGTCCCAAACTTTAATTACCACGTAAGTGAGCGTAATTTCTTCAATCCAACCCCATTCGCCTTCAACAATTACTGCATCCTGCAGCCTTATTGGTTGAGTAAAAGCAATTTGAATTCCCGCGAGTAGCGTTCCAATAGCTTTTTGTGCCGAAAAACCTATAATAATCCCTGCAATTCCTGCTGAAGTTAATACACTTACCCCAACCGAGCGTATGCTTTCAAAACTCATGAGAGCAATTCCTATGGCCAGAATAACGATAATAAAAATGATAATATTTTCAAGGATATTAAACTGAGTATAAATTTTCCTCGCTTTTAAATTATCAGATGTGTTTACGTCATACCGTTTCAGCATTCGGTTTTTAAGAATTTTTAGCGTTAAAATAATTAACCAGGTAACACTTAAAATTATTCCCAGGGTACTTATGGGTTGAAGAAGATTGTATGTGTATTCGTAAATAAAAATCTTACTTAGCAGGGCAACTTTCAAAATTAAAGCAGCCAGAAGTATTAATAATGGAACCCAAACCCTTTGTGCAAAATTTACCGGTAGTATGTTTCGGGGATCTTTGCCTATTTTCTTCAGGATATAAAACGCTATTAAGAAGCAAACAAGCAGGCTAATTACACCTGCAAGAATATATCTAAACGTTAAAGGGTCTAAGCTCATAAGTAATTATTTATTGGCTTTTTTAGAATCTTCGGCTGTAAAATGAGGTTTTTTTAATTCAACACGTGATCTGCTAAAGTATATGCCTTCTTCCAATTCTTTAATATAGGCTACCATTTCTTCTCTTAACTTGCAATGAAGTTCCCAGGCGATGGTGGCAGTTTTGGCACTGCAAATGGCTCTAAGTTTTAGCGATTTTTCGGTCATTTCGGTGACCTGCAGCATTGGTGGATGTTCTTCGTCCCATTCTTCAGAGTTCTCAACTAATTCTTTAAATTTCGTTCTAAGTTTATCTACATCTACCCGGTAATCTACATAAAATTCAATTTCATTTATGGAATGCGGACTTGTAATAGAAAGATTTTCGAAAGTATCAGAAATCACTGTTTTGAGAGGAACAATTAAGCGTCTAAGGTCCCAGGTTCTCACAATCATATAAGTAAACCTAATATCCTCGACATAACCCCAGCGATCATCTATAATCACCGTGTCCCCAATTCTTGCCGGTTTGGTGAGTGCTATTTGAATTCCTGCAATAATATTTCCTAAAGTGCTTTGTGCCGCTATACCTAAAATTATGGTGGCTAATCCTGCGGAAGCCAGCATAGAAATCCCCAGCTTCTCTAAAGATCGAAATTGAGAAAGAATAATTGCTGTACCCACAATTACCACGGTAAAAGTTAAAATTCTCCTGGCCACAGATAAATAGGTGAAAAGTTGTCTTGATTCGTGACTGTTTTCTGAAGTAACATCGCCTATTTTATTTTCGGCAACATAACGCATTGCAAAATCCAGAATTCGCATAAAAAACCAGGTTATTGAAGCAATAACCACTGCGAGTAAAAGAGCATAAACTGTACTCGAAAAAGCACCAGAATAAGAAATGAGATTATTAAGAGTAATATAGAAAAACAAAACCCCCGTAGCTAAAGCCGCAGGAAGACCCAACCTTTTAGATAAAGCCAGGATAAGTGGTTTGGTAAAAGATTTTGCAATTTTTCTAATTAATAAAATAACCACTCTTCCCAAAAGGTAGGAAACTATTAATAACAAAATGGTTAAAACGGGTTTCCATAGGGGCACAGTTCCAATTTGTGCCTGGGACCAGTTGGGCATATGCCGGTCTAAAAAGGTGGGACCGTAAACTTGGTAAAGCTCTTCCGTATTTTCTACAGTATTTGCTGAAATTAACCAAAAAGCTCCGTAATCTTGGTATTTTACTCTTTGTAGCCTAAAAATAATATCGCGGTCTTCTATGCTTGCTTCACCAAAAACCACGCTTCTTCTGGGTTCCCCTGCAACTGCCTGGTTGGTGGTGGTTCTAATATCTACCTGCCCATCGGGGCGGTCGGGTAAGCCATGCCAATCTATTGCTACCCGTTGATCCATCACAAAATAAAGCTTTTGAGCTATATCTATTGCCTCTTTCTCACTTATAGTATTAGGCATTAAATTGAGGTTTAGAGCATAGGCAGCATCTTTAAAATTTTTATTTCTGCAGCTAATTACAAAATGCTCTAAAGTAGCTTGCGGAGTTTGTAAATTGAATCTATTGGGGGGAGAACCAAGCGGATTATTTAACCTGGTTATTGAATAATAAGCTTCATTATAATCTTTTAAACTATTAGGCAAATAATTAGAATCAGTAGAATCTGCTATTTTTTCTTCGGAAGGAAGTTCATCTTCAGTGCTAGTGGAATCTTGTTGGGAGGCAAAGCCTGAAGTCTGGATCCAAAAGACACAGAAAGAACTTAACAATAGCAATCTAATACGGTTTATCATACCTCTAATTATTGAAAATTATGCGAAATTTATCGTTGGAATAATTTTAAAATTAAGGAATAAAAAAAGACCGTCTAAATTTGACGGCCTTTTTACAATAGATTTAATAGAAATTATTAGAAACAATATTTATTTTCTGAAGTAAGTTTTTCCGCAATAGTGTTTCTTAATTCTACCACATTTGGCATCCTGTCATATTTAGTGAAACGCTTAAGTCCCATAAGCATCATACGTTGCTCATCACCTTCAGCAAAAGAAGCGATTCCCGCTTTGGCTTTTTGGTTTACAATATCTACAGCGTGGTATAAATATAATTTAGCCATAGCAATTTGTTCTTTCTGCGAGTCTTCACCAAAACGATTTACATTCTTTTCGGCTCTTAAAATACCAGATTCAGCCATATAAGCTTCAATAAGAATATCTGAAGCGGCCATTAGTAATTGCTGGTGTTCTTCCAGATCCTGACCGAATTTTTGAACAGCGCTTCCGGCTACCATTAAGAAAACTTTTTTCAGTTTCTTGATCATATCCTTTTCTTCAGCGAATAATTCATTAAAATCTGGTTTATCCATAGACGGGATTCCCGTAAGTTCTTCGCCCACTGCCTGTGCTGGACCTAAAAGATCTACGTGGCCTTTCATCGCCTTTTTAATCAGCATTCCAACCGCCAACATTCGGTTAATCTCGTTGGTTCCCTCATAAATTCTGGCAATTCTGGCATCTCTCCACGCAGATTCCATAGGCGTATCTGCTGAAAAGCCCATACCGCCTAAGACCTGTATGCCTTCGTCGCTACAATTCTGAACATCTTCAGAACAAGCAACTTTTAGAATAGAACATTCTATTGCATATTCCTCAAAAGTCTTTAATTCAGCATCTGAATGCGATTCTCCGGCTTCCAGTCGAAGATTAATTCTATCTTCAATATTTTTAGCAGCGCGGTAACTTGCAGCTTCTCCAACCCAGGCCGAAGTAGCCATTTCGGCAAGTTTAGATTTTATAGCACCAAATTTTGCAATTGGAGTTTTAAACTGAACCCTATCATTCGCATATTTCACTGCAACATCTGTCACTCTACGCTGTGCTTCTAAAGAAGCTGCGGCAAGTTTAATTCGACCAACGTTTAAGGCATTCATCGCGATCTTAAATCCGTTTCCTCTTTCTGAAAGCATATTTTCAGCAGGTACCACAGTATCGTTAAAGAATACTTGACGGGTAGAGGAGGCGTGGATTCCCAGTTTCTTTTCTTCCTCACCAAAAGTGATTCCGTTAGGATTCTCTTTATCGTATTCTACAATGAAACCGGTGATATTTTTATCATCCTGAATTCTTGCAAAAACGATAAAAACACTTGCAAATCCCGCATTGGAAATCCACATTTTTTGTCCATTTATCTTATAGCTCTTTCCATCTTCGGTAAGCTCAGCTTTTGTTTTCCCTGAATTTGCATCACTTCCCGCTCCCGGCTCGGTAAGACAATATGCGCCGAACCATTCTCCCGTAGCTAACTTCGGAATATATTTTTTACGCTGATCTTCATTCCCGTAAAGTAAGATTGGCAAAGTTCCAATTCCCGTGTGGGCACCAAAAGCGGTTGCGATAGATCCGGTTGCTCCTGAAATATAATCGCAAACCAACATTGTTGAAACAAAGCCCATTCCGAGGCCATCGTATTTCTCGGGTACAGCAACACCTAAGAAGCCAAGTTCTCCTGCTTTGCCCATTACCTCTTCGGTAAGCGCGTAATTTTTCTTTTCAAATTCTTCTTTTTTCGGCCAGATCTCTCTGTCTACAAACTCCTTAACCGAATCGCGCATCATTTTTTGCTCCTCTGTAAAATCTTCTGGAGTAAATACATCTTCTGCTTTGGTTTCCTTTACCAGGAACTGCCCACCGCGTAGAAGTTCTTTTTTATTTTCTGTTGTTTCCATGCTATTATTTTGAATTTTGAATTATAAAATTTAAATGATCAAGCTTTTATAATTCAGTGTTATTAATGTTTTTTTGAGCTGTAATTATAATTTTAGTTATGATGTTTATTATATGTGTGATTTCATTTAAATAATGTGAAACTTCAATTTTTGTTATTTCTGAATCTTCCAAAAGTCTTAGCCAGTATTTAGTTTCCCTGGCTTCCTTGGAAGCGATTGACATTTTACTTATAAAATCTCGCTTTGATTGTGCCGCGTTTGCTTCTTCTACATTAGCGCCAATACTTGTTGCAGATTTTAATAATTGCCTGGAAATTATAAACTCCCTTTCCTCTTGAAGTTTTTTGAAAAGCGAGATAATATCAAGAGAAAACTTAAAGGTTTTGTCTACTATGATGTTCTCACTTTTCAATCTTATTCATTTAACATTAAACATTCATCATTTAAAATACTTCATAGATCCCAGCAGCTCCCTGTCCGGTTCCTACGCACATGGTTACCATAGCGTATTTGTCTTTTAGATTGCGTTTACGCATTTCGTCAAAGATTTGAACTGAAAGTTTTGCTCCTGTACAACCCAGCGGGTGACCCATAGAAATTGCCCCTCCATTCGGATTAAGGGTTTCAGGATTTAATCCGAGCTCCCTTATTACCGCTAGAGATTGTGAAGCAAAAGCTTCATTCAATTCAATAAGTTGCATATCGTCTTGTTTTAATCCGGCTTGTTTTAAAGCTTTTGGAATAGCATGAACCGGCCCAATTCCCATAATTCGAGGATCTACACCTACAGGCGCATAACTCACCATCCTTGCAATTGGTTCAAGATTAAATTCTTTCACCATTTCTTCACTCATCACCATTACAAAAGCGGCGCCATCACTCATTTGTGATGAGTTCCCTGCTGTTACACTTCCGCCTTCGGCAAAAACTGGTCTTAGTTTCCCTAAAACTTGTTTAGAGGTATCGGCACGCGGCCCTTTATCTTTATTTACCGTATAAGTTTTGGTTTGCTTCTTACCGTCTTTCCCTACAAAAGTTTCTTCAACATCTATAGGGACAATCTGGTTCTGAAAGCGATCTTCTTCCTGAGCTTTCAATGCTTTTTGATGAGAATTAAAGGCAAATTCATCCTGGTCTTCCCGGGAAACCTTGTATTTCTCGGCTACTGCTTCTGCAGTAAGCCCCATTCCCCAGTAATAATCTTCGTTACCTTCCTTGGCAGTTTTATAATTGGGAACCGGTTTGTAACCGCCCATTGGAATGTAGCTCATACTTTCGGCGCCACCGGCGATAATACAATCGGCCATTCCACTTTGGATTTTTGCCGAAGCAATCGCGATGGTTTCGAGTCCCGAAGCGCAATAACGGTTAACTGTCATCCCGGGAACCTTATCGGTATCTAAACTCATTAATGAGATTAAACGCCCAACGTTAAGGCCTTGCTCTGCTTCGGGCATCGCATTTCCAACAATTACATCATCGATCCTGGTTTTATCAAAATCGGGTAATTGCTTCATCATATATTCTATGGTTTCTGCAGCCAGATCATCTGGACGCTTAAACCTGAACACCCCACGGGGAGCTTTCCCCACGGCTGTTCTGTATGCTTTTACTATGTATGCTGTTTTGTTCATTTTTTAGTATTTAGATGTTAGGATTGAGTATTGAGAAAACTCAAACCGCTAACGATTACATTAATGCATAATTCATTTTTTGAACCTCAAAAACTTCAGACGAAACCGGTTTAACTTTTTCTTCTTCAAGTCTATGCAAAAGAATCAAGTGCGTATACAGTTCATAAAAAGAAGCGTTGGCTATACATAAGAAATTTTTAAATTTTCCTTTAGTATTTCTACCCGCTCCTTCAGCAATATTGGAAGGAACCGAACCAGCAGCGCTTCTTATCTGACTTGTTAAACCAAATTTTTCTTCAGTTGGAAAATTAGCAGAGAGTAGGTAAGTTTTTTCAGCAATATCCATTGCTTTATTCCAAATTTTTAAATCATTTAAATGGTGCATATCTCTGATTTTTATGCTTACTCACTACTCTATCCTAAATACTCACTACTAATTTCTCAATGGTTTGCCTTTCTTCAACATATGCTGAAGTCGTTCTAAGGTTTTGCGTTCTCCGGTTAGGGAAAGGAATGCTTCTCTTTCCAGATCTAACAGGTATTGTTCACTAACCATTTGTGGTTCTGAAAGGTCTCCTCCGGCCATTACATAAGCCAGTTTGTTTGCGATTTTCTTATCATGGTCGCTAATATATTTTCCGGCGTTCATTTGGTCGGTTCCTACCAAGAAAGCCCCTAAGGCTTGTTTCCCGAGCACTTTAATATCGGTACGGTGAATTGGTTTTGTATATCCATTTTCAGCCATTAACAATGCGTGTTTCTTTGCGATGGTTAATTGTCGTTCCTGGTTCACCACTACGATATCTTTTCCTTTCTGAAGTATATTCAAATCGAATGCCTCGTGAGCCGAAGTAGAAACCTTTGCCATTCCTATAGTTAGGAAATGTTCTCTTAATCGATTTAATTCTACATCATCTTTTTCATAAGTATCTGCAGCGCGAACGGTCATTTCTTTAGAACCTCCACCGCCGGGAATTACCCCAACGCCAAATTCAACCAAACCAATATAAGTTTCGGCTGCTGCTACCACTTTATCGGCGTGTAGTGAAAGTTCACATCCACCACCAAGTGTCATCGAATGTGGGGCAGCTACGGTAGGAATGGAGGAGTAGCGCATACGCATCATCGTATCCTGGAAATATTTAATCGCCATATTAAGCTCTTCATATTCCTGCTCTACAGCCATCATAAAGATCATCCCAATGTTTGCTCCAACAGAAAAGTTCTTTCCGTTATTTGCGACTACTAATCCCTGGTAATCTTTTTCGGCCATATCTATGGCTTTGTTGATGCCGTCTAAAACATCACCACCAATGGCGTTCATTTTACTGCGGAATTCCACATTCAGGATTCCATCGCCAAGATCTTCAACTACAACGCCGCTGTTGCTGAAAACTTCTTTTGATTCACGAATATTATCTAAAATGATAAATGCATCCTGACCAGGAATTTTGGTATAATCCTTTTTCTGAATATCGTAATAATAGGTATTGCCTTCTTTTACGGTGTAAAAAGAGTCTTTACCATTTTCCAACATCTCATTTACCCAGGCCGCCGGTTCTTTACCTTCGGCTTTCATCATTTCAACACCTTTCTTTACGCCAAGGGCATCCCACATTTGGAATGGACCGTGCTCCCAACCAAATCCGGCTTTTACACCATCATCAATTTTATAAAGTTCATCGGAGATTTCTGGAATTCGGTTAGAAACATAAGCGAATAATGCTGCAAAGTTTTTACGGTAAAATTCACCGGCTTTTCCTTTATCACCAACTAAAACTTCATAGCGGTCCTCCAGGTTATCTATAGTTTTGGTTTGTTCCAGCACATCGAATTTCGCGCTTTTTCTATCGCGATATTCCATTTTATCTAAGTCTAAAGACTTGATTTCGCTGGAACCATCTTCTTTCTTTACTTTTTTGTAAAATCCGGTATTATTGGTTTTGCTACCCAACCATTCGTTATCCATCATCGTCTGGATAAAATCTGGTAAAGCAAAAAGTTCGTTGGCCTCATCGTTTGGAACACCTTTATGAAGCCCGTTGGCTACGTGTACCAAAGTATCTAAACCAACTACATCTACCGTACGGAAAGTCGCCGATTTCTGGCGTCCAATAACCGGCCCCGTAAGTTTGTCTACTTCTTCAATGGTCATATCCATATCTTTAACCATATGGAAAAGGCTCATAATGCTGAAAATACCAATTCGGTTACCAATAAACGCCGGAGTGTCTTTAGCTAATACCGATTTCTTACCAAGGAATTTTTCGCCATATTCGTTAAGAAACTCAAGAACTTCCGGTTTCGTGTCTGGTCCCGGGATAATTTCAAATAATTTCAGGTAACGCGGTGGGTTAAAAAAGTGTGTTCCGCAGAAATGCTGCTGAAAATCTTCGCTTCTTCCTTCATTCATTTGCTGAATAGGAATTCCCGAAGTATTGGAAGTAATTAGCGTTCCTTTTTTACGATGTTTTTCCAGTTTTTCAAACACCTGCTGCTTAATATCCAGGCGTTCTACTACTACCTCAATAATCCAATCTGCTTTAGAAACCTTAGAAATATCATCTTCCATATTTCCGGTTTCTATACGATTGGCAAAATCTTTATGATAAATAGGAGAGGGCTTGGATTTTAAAGAAGCTTGCAAAGATTCATTTACCAGGCGGTCTCTAACTTCCTTATCTTCTAAAGTGAGTCCTTTTTTCTTCTCTTTCTCATTGAGTTCCCGCGGGACGATATCCAGCAAGAGAACTTCTACGCCAATATTGGCGAAGTGGCAGGCAATACCGCTTCCCATAATTCCGGAACCGATTACCGCTACTTTATTAATTCTTCTCTTCATAATTTTTATCTGGTTTTACTATAAGGTTTTCGATTATTAACTTAATTGTACAGGTTTGTGAACCTGCGAGGTCTATTCAATTTTAATTTCTTCTTTATAAATTTTCTTTTCAGAAATAAGGTTTAAAATTGTATTAGCTACCTCTGTAAAGGTTTTTAGATCTTCTTCTGAAACGTTTTCCTTTACGGCTTCATCAAAGCGTAGAACCACTTTTTTGGAATATTCCCGCATTTCCCGGCCAAAATCGGTTAAATAGATAAGGACGCTGCGACCATCTTTTGGGTTTTTTTTACGCAGAATTAATCCTTTATCTTCCATAGTTTTAAGGATTCGGGATAAGCTAGTCGCTTCCATTCCCATTTTAGGACCAAGCGAGGTAGAAGGAGTTCCGTTTTCGGGGTCTATGCTTAAAAGTGCAAAACCGGTAGACATAGTGCTGCCGGCCTTACCGGCTTCTTCATTATACATTTTTGATACCGCCATCCAGGTGGCACGTAAAACATAATCTATGGTCTTTTCCTTCATTTTTGAATGTTGATTCTCAAAGTTAAGAAAAATATATTATGCACGCATAATAAAATGGAATAAATAATCAGGACATTCTATTATTTGAGTAAATTTATGAGAAATGCATAAAAAAACCCTTCGAAAAGAAGGGTTTTAACTTAAGTTGTAAATAATCTGTAATTATGAAGGTCTGTAAATCTTCTCGTATAATTTCTTATAGCGATCTTTAATATTCCTACGTTTTAATTTCATTGTTGGCGTGAGGTGCCCTTCTTCAATCCCCCAGACTTCAGGGGTGAGTTCAACAACTTTTACACGCTCCCATTTCCCGAACTTCTCATTATAAAAATCTACTTCCTCCTGAATACGTTCTTTAACCTGGGTATTTTCAGCAATAGCTTTTTCAGAGCCATCACCAATATCAATATTTTTACGTCTGGCCCATTCTTCTACAAACTCGAAATTTGGTTGAATAAGCGCCGCCGGCATTTTTTCGCCGTCGCCAATTACCATTATTTGTTCGATAAATCGAGATTGTTTCATCGTGTTCTCAATAATTTGTGGTGCTACATATTTTCCTCCCGATGTTTTAAACATTTCCTTTTTACGATCGGTAATTTTAAGGAAACCATCTTTATCCAGCTCTCCAATATCACCGGTATGGAAAAATTGATCACCGTTTAAAACCTCTTTTGTTTTTTCCGGCTCCTTGTAATAACCAAGCATTACATTTGGTCCTTTAGCGAGAATTTCACCGTCTTCTGCAATTTTAACTGTTACGTTATCTATAGGTCTTCCTACTGTTCCAATTCGGAAACCTTTATCTCTCTGATCGTTTACTGCAATTACCGGTGAAGTTTCGGTTAATCCGTAACCTTCCATCACCGGAATGTCAGCTGCGGCAAAAACACGTGCCAAACGCGGTTGAAGCGCTGCCGAACCTGAAACAATCAACTCAATATTTCCGCCTAAACCTTCTTTCCATTTAGAGAAAATAAGTTTTCTGGCAAGTTTAAGTCGGGTTTCATACCACCATCCATTTGCGCCGTATGGTTCATATTCCAAACCAAGTTCTACGGCCCAGAAAAATAATTTTTGCTTAACGCCACCAACGGTAGAACCTTTGGCAATAATTTTATCGTAGACTTTTTCTAAAAGTCTTGGAACCGCAGTAATTACGTGGGGTTTTACTTCCTTGAGGTTATCGCTAATTTTTTCTATAGATTCGGCAAAATGAATTGATACTGAATAATATTGATATAAATAAAGTATCATTCTTTCAAAAACGTGGCAAACCGGTAAGAAACTAAGCGCTACATAAGTTCCCCTTTCAAAAGGAACACGCTTAGAGCTATCCATTACATTACTCACCAGGTTATTGTGGGAAAGCATAACTCCTTTTGGCCTCCCGGTAGTTCCTGATGTATATATTAAAGTTGCAAGATCATCTGGCTTAACCGCTTTCTTTAATTGTTCAACCTCGTCCTGGTTGCTTTTATCGTCTCCCAGCTCTAATACTTCAGTCCAGTTTTTAGAACCTTCTATTTCATCAAAAGTATAGACCTCTTTAAGTTTGGTATCGTGTTTAATAGAATTTAGTTTATCCAGTACTTCTTTATCTGATACAAAGCAAAAAACGGCCTCACTGTGATCTAATACATATTGATAATCATCTTCAGAAATTGTAGGATAAATAGGTACAGTTTGCGCACCTGTTTGCAAAACCCCAATATCCATTACATTCCATTCTGTACGGTTACTCGTAGAAATTATAGCAATTTTATCGTTTGGTTTTATACCCAATCGCAATAATCCACGGCTTATTGCATTTGCCTTATCAATATATTCCTGGGTGGAAAGTGCTTTCCATTCTCCATTATATTTTGTGACTAACGACTTATCTAAAGCGTGTTTTTCCAGTTGAAAATAAGGAAAGTCAAAAAGTCTTGTTGGTTTATCCATTTGGGTGTAGCATTATTATATACTTTGCAAAATAGCAAATTTGTAGCCTATTTCAAATTGAAATATTAAAATAAACATAGATATATTACTAAGAATATAAATTCTTTAAAGAATATAGCTATTCTATTTATAACAGTTTTATACCTATAGGGCTATTTATTAAATTGATAATCATTGAATTAAATTAGAAACGCCCAACAATAAAAATATCATTGGGCGTTTAAATAATGCTGAAGAAAAATTATTTTTTATCTAACCATTTTCTGGCATTCACAAAGGCTTCAAGCCACGGACTTACTTTATCGTCTTTCCTGTCTTTTGGGTAATAGGCCCAATTCCAGGGAAAGGTAGAGCGTTCTAAGTGCGGCATCATAACCAAATGTCTTCCGGTATCGTCGGTAAGTATAGCTGTATTGTGGTTAGAGCCATTTGGATTGGCTGGATATTTATCATAGCCGTATTCTCCTACAATATTATAATGCTCTTTTTTATAAGGAAAGCTAAATTTCCCCTCACCGTGAGCAGCCCAAATACCGAGTTTACTTCCAGAAAGTGTGGATAGCATCACCGATTTGTTTTCCATAATTTCTACGGAAGTAAAATTACATTCAAATTTATGCGATGCATTATGAAGCATTTTCGGTTTCTTTTCGTGGTCTGGATTTATTAATCCTAACTCAATAAAAAGCTGGCAACCGTTGCATACTCCAAGCGATAAGGTATCTTCTCTTTCAAAGAAATTATCGAGCGCATTTTTAGCTTTTTCGTTATATAAGAAAGCTCCTGCCCAACCTTTTGCACTGCCCAAAACATCTGAATTTGAGAATCCTCCTACGGCTGCTATAAACTGAATATCTTCCAGGGTTTCCCTTCCCGAGATTAAATCGGTCATATGTACATCTTTAACCTCAAAACCGGCTAAGTGCATCGCACGGGCCATTTCACGTTCAGAATTAGAACCTTTTTCACGAATAATCGCCGCTTTAATAGCTTTGGTAGGCTTCTCCAATAAATCAGATTGGAATGGAAGCTGACCGGTAAATCCATAAGGGAATTTAAATTCCAGTGGTTGATTTTTGTAATTATTGAATCGCTCAGTAGCCTTATCTACACCGCTTTGTTTCTGATCTAATAGGAAGGAAGTTTTATACCAAACATCTCGCATTTCAGGAATATTGAAACTGAGATTTTCTGCGCCGTTCTTGATTTTTAGTTCGTTTCCTTCCGTTACTTTTCCAATTTTAAAGAATTCAACATTATTATCAGTAAGTACTTGTTCCGCAGTCTCATCTTTTGCCTGGAAAACAATTCCGCAGTTTTCGTTGAATAATAATTTTACACTGTCTTTTTCATTCAAGGCGGTAAGGTCTAAATCTGCGCCAAGATTAGTATCGGCAAAACACATTTCAAGAAGCGTAGTGATTAATCCACCAGAAGCAACATCGTGCCCGGCCAGGATTAAATCCTGCTTAATTAATGCCTGAATATTATAAAAAGCATCAGCGAATTTTATATGGTCTTTAATAGTTGGAACTTCTGTCCCAACTTTATTTAGAATTTGCGCTAAAGAAGATCCGCCCAGTTTAAAATTATCCTGTGATAAATTGATATAATAAATATCACCGCCCCCGAGGCTTTGGGGCTGTAAAACCGGCTCAACTACTTTCGTGATATCATCACAATGCCCGGCAGCTGAAATTATTACCGTGCCGGGAGAAAGTACCTCGCCATCTTTATAGCGTTGCTTCATGGAAAGCGAATCTTTTCCTGTAGGAACATTTATTCCCAGGGAAATCGCGAAATCTGAAACCGCACGCACCGCTTCATAAAGCCTGGCATCTTCCCCTTCATTATTACAAGGCCACATCCAGTTGGCTGAAAGCGAAACAGATTTTAAGCCTTTTTCCAACGGAGCCCAAATAATATTTGAAAGCGCCTCGCCAATTGAATTTTTAGAACCCGCAACCGGATCTACTAAAGCCGAAACAGGAGAGTGACCAATAGAAGTGGCCACACCTTCTTTTCCATTATAATCCAGCGCCATCACCCCGCAATTATTTAGCGGAAGCTGCAATGGCCCGGCGGTTTGTTGTTTTGCCACGCGCCCGGTTACACAGCGGTCCACCTTATTGGTTAACCAGTCTTT
This sequence comes from Salegentibacter sp. UBA1130, assembly GCF_002311535.1. NCBI lineage: Bacteria > Pseudomonadati > Bacteroidota > Flavobacteriia > Flavobacteriales > Flavobacteriaceae > Salegentibacter > Salegentibacter sp. UBA1130. Next base: position 139,270 of record NZ_DCAP01000007.1, read on the forward strand.
GCAGGCCACGGCTTCTAATTGAAGTACCTGGGTTAAATAATCTTTTATATCTTCTGAAGAATATTCTAAATCGGCATAAATACGTTTTACCGATGTATCGGTCATTATAGTTTTTGGTGAGCTACCAAACATATCAGAAAGTTCCAGGTCCATTGGTTTTTTACCCGATTTTGAACCTTCAAAAGTAAACCTATGATCGCCTGTTACATCACCAACCTGATAAATAGGGGAGCGTTCACGTTCTGAAACCCTGCGAAGTATTTCATAATTTTTACCGCCAATAACCAGTCCCATTCGTTCCTGGGATTCGTTTCCTATAATTTCTTTAGCTGAAAGGGTAGGATCCCCAACCGGCAATTTATCTAAATCTATTTTTCCCCCGGTTTCTTCAACAAGTTCACTTAAACAATTTAAATGCCCACCTGCACCGTGATCGTGAATGGAAACTATTGGGTTTTCTTCACTTTCTACCATTCCACGCACCGCATTAGAGGCACGTTTTTGCATTTCGGGATTGGCTCTTTGTATGGCGTTTAATTCTATTCCGCTTCCTAATTCTCCGGTGTCTGCAGATGAAACTGCGGCACCGCCCATTCCAATCCGGTAATTTTCACCACCAAGAATTACAATTTTATCACCTTTCTTCGGAATATCTTTTTGTGCCTGACTGGCTTTCCCGTAACCAATACCGCCAGCAAGCATAATTACTTTATCGTAACCTAATTTTCTATTGTGCTCAGTATGTTCAAAAGTAAGTACCGATCCTGAAATTAAAGGTTGTCCAAATTTATTTCCAAAATCTGAAGCCCCGTTAGATGCTTTTATTAAAATATCCATTGGAGTTTGGTACAACCAATCGCGTTCTTTCATTCCATTTTCCCATTTCCGGTCTTTATCCAGCCTGGAATAAGAAGTCATATAAACCGCGGTCCCGGCTAAAGGTAAAGAACCTTTTCCGCCGGCAAGCCTGTCACGAATTTCGCCACCGCTTCCGGTTGCAGCACCATTAAATGGTTCTACCGTGGTGGGGAAATTATGAGTTTCGGCTTTTATGGAAATTACCGAATCAAAATCTTTATTTTCATAATATTCGGGAACATCGGGGCGTTTTGGTGCAAATTGCTGTACTCGCGGCCCGTTTATAAAAGCAACATTATCTTTATAAGCAGAAACAATTTCGTTAGGATTTTCTTCGGAAGTTTTTCTGATCATTTTGAACAACGAATTCGGTTTTTCCTCTCCATCAATTACAAAAGTACCATTGAAAATTTTGTGGCGGCAATGTTCAGAATTTACCTGGGAGAAACCAAAAACTTCAGAATCTGTGAGTTTACGACCTAATTTATCGGCTAAGCCCTGTAAATAAGCAACCTCTTCTATATTAAGTGCGAGACCTTCCTGCTGGTTATATGCCGCAATATCATCAATTTCAATAATAGGTTCAGGATTAATATGAATATCAAAAATATCCTGGTCTAAACCTTCGTATTTTTGAGAAAGCATTGGATCAAAATCGTGAAAATTCTTATCTATTCGCAAAAATTCTTCAATTCTAATAATGCCATTTATTCCCATATTTTGGGTAATCTCTACCGCGTTGGTACTCCAGGGAGTGATCATTGCAGCACGGGGTCCAACAAAAAAATCTGCCAGAGCAGATTTATTAATTTGTTGTGTATTCCCAAAAAGCCAGTTTAATTTAGTAATGTCTTGCGCCGTAAGGTTAGTATGCGTTTCTACCGCAAAAACCTTGGTGGATTGGTCTCCAAAGAAAAGGATCATTCTATGTTGTTTTGTGTTGTTCGCGAAAAGACAAATTTAGGTTTTTTAAAGGAAATATTTTAGGAAGTTAGTGCAGAAAATATTGTGAAGGTTTTGCCACGAATTCACGAACCGATCTTTAATTTTAAGTATTGCTCTTTTAAAGTACTGGCATTGCGAAGGAGTTTTTTTAGGCGTCTGCGACACAATCTGTACTTTTTCAAATAAGTTCCTTTTAAAATAAGCGGGACTATAACCAAAGATTGCCAGACTCGTCCCGCGCTCGCAATAACATAACTCCTTTCGTAGTTTAGTAACTACCCAAATCTTCAACATTATCCATTTCCAGAAATTCCCAGTCATCGGGATTGTATTCAAGAGAAGGTTCTGTTATAGATTTCTTTCTTCTTAAAGTTTGGTCTTTAGCAAAATCTTCAACGGTATCAAGATATCCAATAATATCTATTAACTCCCCGTTTTTGAAAAGCCCTACAGGATCGTTACCGTTAAAATCTAAAGGTGTACCGGCTTTTAATTGATTAGATCCTGAAATAATTTTAGAAATAGGAGCCGATTCATTACCTATCACAAAAGTTTCTTCATGTGCTAAATCACCTTCAAGTAAAACTTCGCCCATCCAATCGCCGGTTCTATTAGACTGTTTTTTAATGGAATAAATTTTAGTTTCCAGGTTAATATTTTCTCCGGTAAGATTTACAATTTCCAGCGCTTTATTATAGGAGGTGCCTTCTACATATTCTGAAAAGAAGATTTCAGAAGAAAAATTATTTTCTTCCGGTTTTTCTTCAGGAATTGAGGTACCGTCTTCTGAACAGGAATAAAAAAGTATAAGAAGAAATAAAAAGTAGAAATTTTTCATCAAAAAAATCAATTTCAGGAAAAATAGCGTGATTTTACCTGAAATTGATTGATTCTAAAAATTTGGGGAGAAACCTTTAAACCTTTTTTTCTAAAAGTGCCATATAGAATCCGTCAAAACCGGTTTCAGAAGAAAGCAGGGTTTGATCTCTAAGCAATCTGAATTTTTTTCCTTCTTCAGTATTTTTTAGAAAATTTTCTACTTGCTTTTCATTTTCAGAAGGTAAAACCGAACAGGTTGCGTAAACCATTTTTCCTCCCGGTTTTACAATACGGGAATAGGTTTCAATAATTTCGGCCTGTGTTTTTATAAGATTGTCTATAAATTCAGGTTGCAATTTCCATTTGGCATCAGGATTTCGGCTTAACACTCCGAGGCCGCTACAAGGGGAATCTATAAGCACACGATCTCCAGTTCCGTAAAGCTTCTTGATCACTTTTGTGCTATCTATGGCACGCGGATCTATATTATGGGCACCTGCACGTTTGGCGCGGCGTTTAAGTTCTTTGAGTTTATTTCCGTAGATATCGGTAGCAATAATTTGGCCTTTGTTTTCCATTAAAGCTGCGAGGTGAAGTGTTTTACCACCGGCACCGGCGCAAGTATCTACTACGCGCATCCCGGGTTCTACTTCAAGAAATTCGGCTACTACTTGCGAAGAAGCATCCTGAACTTCAAAAAAACCATCTTTAAAAGCCTGCGTTCTAAAAACGTTACCGCGTTCTTCCAGTTTTAAAGCGTCTTTATACCCTTTTATAGGTTCAGAAATAATTTCTTCGTTTTTAAGAACGCTGCGTAAATTATCTTTACTTGTTTTTAAGGTATTAGCGCGAAGAATAACGGGCGCCTGTTGATTTAGCGCTGCGATTTCTTTATCCCACACCTTTTCACCAAGTTCTTTTACTCCAAGCTCATCCATCCAATCTGGAATAGATTCCCGGTATTTTCTAATTTTACTTAAACTATCAAATTTTCCTTTAATTCTTCGGGTAGGTGTGCCAGCAAATTGAGGCCAGTCTGGGAGCGCAATTCCGCGTAAGGTAGCCCAAACGGTAAATAATCTAAATAAATTTTCACGATCAAAAGGTTCTTTAACTTCAGCAATTTCAGCATAAAGTCTTTTCCACCGAACAATATCGTAAACGGTTTCAGCAATAAAACTACGATCGCGAGCCCCCCAACGCTTATCGCGCTTTAGGGTTTGCTCTATAACCTTATCGGCATATTTATTATTGTTGAATATTTCATTTAAGGCGTCTATGGTGGCAAAAACCAAATTCCTGTGTAACCGCATAACTAAATTTTGAATTTGCAAAGGTAATTTTTTTAGTCGACAATTGTGGTTTAATTGCTTCAAGGCCTGGCTACATATTAAATAATAAGTTTTAGGGCGCTTTATAAGCTCACAATAGGCTGTTTTGCTGCAGAAAAAAATTATATTTGATTTGATAATTGAGATGAATTAGTATAAGTACTGTCTCGAGATCACCATATATTTTTGAGGAGAGCTTTTTAGGTTTGTGCCGAAGTAATTTTTTTAACCAGAACATTTAAATTCAACTTATGAACAGAATTCTATTGTTATGTCTTTTTATAATTTTTAGTGCCTGTAAAAATGAGAAACAAGCGGAAAAAGAAAACCGGGTACAACCTGAAATAGAATATACTTCAGTAACTATAGAACCTATTCTGGAAAATAATTCCTTGAGTATTAGAGCGATTGAGATAATTGGGAATAACCTGGCTTTCGCAGCAAATAATGCCACTTTTGGGATGTATAATTTTAATAATAAAAACTGGCGAACCAATAATCAAAAATACGATACACTTGTTCCCGAGTTTAGAGCAGTAGCTTCTACAGATAACGATTTTTTTATGTTGAGCGTTGGAAGCCCCGCTTTACTTTATAAAACCGGAGATTCCGGTGCGATGGAATTAGTTTATAAAGAGGAGCACGAAAAAGCTTTTTATGATGCCATGGCTTTTTGGAATAATGAGGAAGGAATTGCAATGGGTGACCCAACCGATAATTGTATTTCAATAATTATAACTCGTAACGGTGGTAAAACCTGGGAAAAGTTAAACTGCGATGTTTTACCTGAAGTTATAGAAGGAGAAGCTGCTTTTGCAGCGAGTAATTCTAATATAGCTATTGAAGGAGATAATACCTGGATTTTAACCGGCGGCATGAAATCCAGAATTTATTTCTCTCCAGACAAAGGGAAAACCTGGGAAGTTTATAATACTCCTTTAATAGATGGGGAAGCCACAACCGGCGGATATAGTATGGATTTTTATGATGAAAACTTCGGAATTATTATCGGTGGAGATTATACCAAACCCAATGGAAATACCGGGAATAAAGCTATTACCAAAAATGGTGGCAAAACCTGGGAATTAATTGCAGAAGGGCAGGAGCCAGGCTACAAAAGTAGTGTGAGGTTTGTACCTAATGGTGGAGGAGAAAAAATAATAGCCACTGGATTTAGCGGAATTTCATATTCTAAAGACTCTGGTAAAACCTGGGAAGAAATTTCTAAAGAAGGTTTTTATACCTTAAGATTTAGAAACGACTCAGTGGCGTATGCTGCAGGAAAAGGTAGGATTGCGAAGCTCAATTTTACTCAATAATCGAGATTTAAATATTCTGGGCTCACCTCTAGGGGAAGAATAATCAATACTATATCCTGTAAACTTACCTTTCGAGGAGTTTGAATTAAAAAGAATCCCGGGAGGCAAAACCTACCGGGATGCTAACTAACTACTAACTAACCAAAAAACTAACTTTTAAGACTCACCAGGTGAGATTTTTATTGCCCAACCAGGATTTTGCTTTATTATTCCTGATTTTCGCGATCTTTTCTAGATCGGTATTCTTTAATCAATTTTTTATGAAATTCGTCTTCCAATTTATGAAGTTTAATAATTTCCTGAGAAGACATTATTTCTTTCAAATCCTTGAAAAGTTTCTCTTTAAGAACATAATCCTGCCTTTCTATAATGACGTATTCTTTTAGCATTTCCTCGGCCTCATCTTCAGAAATACATTCTAAATTAGGCAAATCTCTATGCTCTCGTTTTCTCAATTCGTGCAATTCAGACTCATATTCATTATAAATTGGCCAAAATTTTTGAGCTTTTTGTTTATCCAGGTTTAACTCCTGGGTAAAAAAAGCAGTTTTTAATTCCTTTATTTTCTCTCGATGAGATTCACTTCTGTTTTGGGACTGCATTTCCCACAATCCAGAAAACATTAATAATATTATAAGTAGGTTTTTCATATTAATCTTCATCTAAAATATAAAGCGGATCTTCTAAATTTTCATCAAGATAATTCTTCATCGCATCAGAATTTACAGTATTTAGATCTGCATCATCAATAATATATCCTTGCTGAAAAATATAATTTGAAATCTCACTTGTAGAAAATTCTATGTTATTATTGTCTATATAATTTTCCATCACTGAAAGTTCTACATTGTCCCAGCTTGTTTGAGTTTCAGGGTTAATGTAAAAAGTACTGGCAAAAGCAATTACAATTGCGGCGATACTGGCAGCATAAAGAAATGCTTCTTTGGTAAATAAATTTCTAACCCTGGTTTCTGGTTTAGTCGCTTTTTTAAGAATTTCGTCTTCCAGGCCATCAAAATATCCAATTGGTGCAGTGAAACCAGCAGATTTTTTTTCTCCCAGAGTTTCTGAAAGTTTCACCATATCTAACAAATCCTCTTCTAGACCCTCAAAATAGTTTGCTGGGGTCTTAAAGCCTGATTTTTGATTATATGATATTTTTTCTTTCTTCATTTGCTTATTTGACTATGAAAAGTACAAAAGGTTTAATTGGTTTTTAAGTATTCCTCAATTTTTTTAGCCGCGTGGTGGTATGATGCCTTTAGCGCTCCCTCACTGGTTTCAAGTATTTCTGCCATTTCCCGGTATTTTAATTCTTCAAAATATTTCATATTAAAAACCTGTTGTTGTTTAGCTGGCAGACTGGCAATTGCTTTTTGCAACTTTAATTGAATTTCATCTCCTTCAAAATAAACATCGCTTTCTAAATTGGAAATTAGTTGTTGCTGTAAATCTTCTGAAGTGATGTGATTGCATTTAGCGCGTTTATTTAAAAAACTTATAGATTCGTTGGTGGCTATGCGATACATCCAGGAAAATAATTTACTTTCTCCTTTAAAATTATTGATATTTCTAAAAATTTTGATAAAAGTATTCTGAAGCACATCATGCGCATCCTCATGGTCTTTCACCATGTTACGAATGTGCCAGTATAAACGCTCCTTATATAAAGATACCAATTCCTTAAAAGCTTCAGAAGAAGTCTTTTTATCCTGTAAGCGTTTAATAAGTAGATCTTCGGACGTTTTCAAAGGGATACTTGTCTTAATTTTCATGTGGAATCCCGTGTAGCGGAAGCCAAAGGTAATTAAAACTTTATTCTTCTTAAAGTCAGCGAGTAAAAGAATTCGATCCTAATTTTCGCGTAAGCCAAATCTTTATATAATCGACAAAATGCATAAAAATCAGTTAAAATGCATTTTTTGTTTGGTGATTTGATTTCTCTAATCTATATTTACAGTATCAAAAATGATTTAATCTTTTTTGCCCCAATTGAAAACGAATTAAATCTATTATTCTTAGTTGCCCCACAATGAGAATAATTTTTAAAAAAGGATGAAGTTTACTTCGTCCTTTTTTTATGCCTATAAATGAACATGTGAAAGTTATGCTAAAAGTGTTTAATAATTGTATTATGGCAAAAAAATATGTATATTTTTGCTAAATAAAAACAATTACTATGAGAAATTTACTTATAATTCCGATTATGCTATTATTTGCTTTTCAAGTAGAGGCACAAAACCAAACTGAACCGGTAACGGTAGGAGATGTATTAGTGATTAATCAAACTGAAAATCAGAATTTTAAATCTTTAGATTTACCTAAAGCTAATTTCATAATTAAAAAAGGTGGAATTGCAAACTATAAGAGCCTGAATGGGAATAGAGTAGAAGTAACTGCAGTAGAAACAAATGATGCAGGTGAAACTACTGTTAAATTGAAAAGAGAAGATGGAAGAAAATTCTTTAGAACCCATACTACGATTAGCGCTAATATAGATGAAGCTCTGGAAAATGGAGAGTTGATTTTATAAAAAAATATCTAAAACTTTAAAAAGCTGTCTGAGATTTTCTTAGACAGCTTTTTTTGTGCCTTAATCAAAAGATTGCATTTCTACTAACTTTTGATAGGTACCTTTTTGGGCGAGTAATTCCAGGTGTTTGCCCTGCTCTACAATTTCGCCCCGGTGTAGTACAATAATCTTATCTGCGTTTTGTATGGTGGAAAGTCTATGGGCGATAACTATAGAAGTTCTGTTTTTCATCATATTTTCCAGGGCTTTTTGCACCAGCTTTTCGCTTTCGGTATCCAGGGCAGAGGTAGCTTCATCAAGAATCATAATTGGTGGATTTTTAAGTACAGCCCGGGCAATTGAAAGCCTTTGTTTTTGACCGCCACTTAATTTATTGCCACTATCGCCAATATTTGTTTCCAGGCCTTTGGGAAGATCCTTTACAAACTCCCAGGCATTGGCAACTTTTAAGGCTTCAATAATTTCCTCTTCGGTAGCATTGTCTTTCCCTAATCCAATATTATTTTTAACCGTATCATTAAAGAGTATAGAATCCTGGGTAACAAGTCCCATTAAGTTTCTCAGCGATTTTTTGGTAATTCCTTTAATGTTATGCCCATCTAGTTTAATATCACCTTCGTTAACGTCGTAAAAACGGGTTATTAAGTTTGCGATGGTGGATTTCCCACTACCAGATTGACCTACCAGAGCAACCATTTTCCCTTTTTCCACCTGCATAGAAAAATTCTTAAGTACGTTTTCTTTTTCGTACCTAAAATTGATATTATCTACTTTAATGCTGTTTTCAAAACTCTCTTTCTTTATGGCATTTTTATCATCCTTTATTGTTGATTCGGTTTCCAGGATTTCTAAAATTCGTTCGGCACTGGCATTTCCTTTTTGAATAGAGTAAGTAGCTTTTGAAATTGCTTTTGCGGGCGTTAGAATATTATACGTTAATACCAGAAATCCTATAAAAGTTGAGGCGTCCATAGTATTATCAATCAACACCATTCTTCCCCCAAACCATAAAATTATCGTGATTACCACCACACCCAGAAACTCACTCATAGGTGAGGCGAGGTTCTGGCGGTGTAAAAGCATATTTAAAATTCGGTTTAATCGGCCGGTGCTGTCATAAAATTTCTTTTTAAATTTATCTTCAGCATTAAAACCTTTAATGATTTTTAAGCTTGAAAGTGACTCCTCTACAATGGTTAGAAAGTTTGCATTTTCCTGTTGTGCCTGTGTAGATTGAGATTTTAATTTCTTTCCAATAGAAGAAATCAATAAACCTGAAAGTGGTAAAAATACCAACACAAAGAGCGTCAATTTCGGGCTAAGCGCGATCATTGCTACCAGGGTAAAAATCAAAGTAAGCGGTTCTTTAACAAAAAGCTCCAGCATACTTAAGAATGAAGTCTGAATTTCCTGAACATCACTGGTAATCCTGGAAATAAAATCTCCTTTTCGTTTTTCAGAAAAGAAGGAAACCGGTAATTCTACAATTTTATCGTAGATACGGTTCCTTATATCTTTAAGCATCCCGTTTCTAAGGTTGGCAATAAAATATAAAGCCAGGTAATTAAAAAAGTTCTTTAAAAAGAAAAGCACAATTACTGTAATACAAATACTTACCAAAGCAGCAATTTGGCCGTGAGCTTCTACCTGTTGATTCAGGAAAAAATTAGAATAATCGTTAGCAAAATCTTTTAGGCCACTAAACTCGCCATTCCATACCGGCCTGCTGCTAATTGGCTCTTCTTCCTGAAAAAGCACCCGCAACATGGGAATAAAAGAAATAAACGCCAGGGTGCTAAAAAGTGCGTAAAAAATATTACTTATAATGTTAAGTATCGCAAAACGCTTGTAGGGTCTTGCAAACTGAAGAATCTTCTTTAAATAGGTCATAGAGTAGAGCGCTTAGCCCAGTTGTAATTCATTTTTAATGCGCTTTATCTTTTCGGCCAGCCTGGCATTTTCAGCATCAAAATTTTCTACTTTATCCAAATCTGAATTCACACTGAAGTAAAACTTGATTTTTGGCTCGGTACCACTTGGCCTTGCTGCTATTTTTGTCCCGTTTTCGGTATAGTAAATTAATACGTTAGATTTTGGGATTCTAATCTCTTCTTCAATTTTATCCTGTAGGTTATTGGCTTTAGAGGTGTGATAGTCTTCAATAAGAACAACTTTTTCACCATCAATTTCCTGCCACGGGTTTTCCCTTAAATCAATTAGCATCTGCTTGATTTCTGCTTCCCCTTCAATCCCTTTTTTCACTAAAGAAATTAGTTCTTCACGGTAAAGACCGTATTCAGTATAAAGTTTTAAAAGTTGTTCATAGAAAGAGCTGCCTTCGGCTTTCATTTGTGCTGCGATCTCGCAGGCGAGTAGAGTAGAAGTAGCCGCATCTTTATCACGCACAAAATCGCCTACCATAAAACCAAAACTTTCTTCACCCCCGCCAACATAATCAAGGTCTGGATTGTCTTTAATCAATTTGGCGATCCACTTAAACCCAGTTAAAACTTCGTGATACTGAGCGCCAAAATCTTCTGTAATGTTTTTAAGCATAGGGGTAGAAACAATGGTAGAAGCCACAAAAGAATTAGCCGATAATTTACCCTGTTTCTTATGTTGTTCCAGCAAAAACCAGGTCATAACTAACATGGTTTGGTTACCGTTAAGCAGAATCATTTTTCCATTCAAATCACGAACTGCTACGCCAAGACGGTCGCCGTCTGGATCGGTGCCAATTACAATATCGGCATTTTTTTCTTCCGCCAGGTCTAACGCCATTTTTAAGGCTTCCGGTTCTTCAGGATTTGGCGATTTTACCGTTGGGAAATTTCCGTTAGGTTCTTTTTGTTCTTTAACAAGAAAAACATTTTTATAACCAGCTTTTTCTAAAATCTGCGGATTCGTCTTACAGGCCGTTCCGTGCAAGGAGGTGAAAACAATGTTTAAATTATCTTTCGCCGAGGCGGAAGTATTAAAACTTCCATTTTCAACTGAAGCTTTTTGAAATGCTTCATCTACTTCGGTATCTATTTTATGAATAAATTCCGGTTTGGCTTTAAAATTAACTTCTTCGTATTCTAAATTATTGATTATGTCTACAAGCTTGGTGTCTTGTGGCGGTACCAACTGGCCACCGTCCTGCCAATACACTTTATAACCATTATATTCTGGCGGATTATGGCTTGCGGTAAGTACAATTCCCGCGTGGCAATCAAGATATTTCACCGCGAAAGAAAGCTCTGGGGTTGGCCTTAATTCTGAAAACAAATAAACCTCAATCTCGTTAGCCGAAAATACTTCAGCTACCATTTGCGCCAGTTCTTTAGAATTATTTCTACAATCGTACGCGATCGCTACTTTTAATTTTTCACCTTTAAATTCGGTTTTCAATAAATTAGAAAGTCCCTGGGTATTTTTTCCGAGGGTATATTTATTGATTCGATTGGTGCCTACACCCATAATTCCACGCATACCACCGGTTCCAAAAGCGGCATTCTTATAAAAAGATTCTTCCAGTTCAGCTGGATCGTTTTCAATAAGATGGTTAATTTCTTTATGCGTGTCTACGTCAAATATATCAGTCAGCCAGGTTTTAGCCTTAGCCAGGATTTCTGGTTTATTTTTAGCCATAATTATAAGTTTAGAGAAACAAAAATAAGGATTAATGCCTTAATGGCATTATAAATTTGGCGTGGTTTTATTGATAAGGTAGCGTTCTTTTTCACGTTTAGAGCGTAAAACAAGCTCACCCAGGAAACCTGCAAGAAACAATTGCGAACCAATTATCATTACCGCGAGCGCGATATAAAACCAGGGGTTTGAGGTTACCAAAACGTTGGGCAGGCCGTGATAAAGTTTGTAGAGTTTGGAAATACCAATCCAACCGGCCGAAAGAAAACCGAAAATAAACATTAAAACCCCTAAAGCCCCAAAAAGGTGCATAGGCCTGCGGCCAAATTTTGAAAGAAACCAAATACTTATAAGATCCAGGAAGCCATTAATAAATCTTTCGGCGCCAAATTTTGTTTTTCCGTATTTACGGGCCTGGTGCTGAACTTCCTTTTCGGTAATTTTAGTAAAACCCGAATTTTTTGCAAGAACCGGGATATATCGGTGCATTTCGCCATAGACATCAATATTCTTTACTACCGCCTGTTTGTAAGCTTTAAGTCCGCAGTTAAAATCGTGAAGTTGTACGCCGGAAGTTTTTCTCGCTGCAGCGTTGAAAACTTTTGAAGGGATATTTTTGGTGACTACAGAGTCGTAGCGCTTCTTTTTCCAGCCCGAAACCAGGTCGTAACCTTCTTCGTTAATCATTTTATAAAGTTCGGGGATTTCTTCTGGATTGTCTTGTAGATCGGCATCCATGGTGATAATAACATCTCCCTTAGCTCGTAGAAACCCGGCGTGAAGTGCCTGGGATTTCCCGTAGTTTCTATTGAATTTTATTCCTTTAACCGCCTGGTCATTTTCTGCCAGAGCTTCAATGGTTTTCCAGGAATTATCTGTACTGCCGTCGTCTATAAAAATGATTTCGTGTGAAAAGGAATTGGATCGCATTACTTTTGCGATCCAATTATATAATTCAGTTAAAGATTGTTCTTCGTTTAAAAGAGGAATAACGACGGAAATCTGCATGTATTATACGTCTTGTGGGTTCTTATTTTTCATAATTAGACCGGCAATTAAAGAATAAATTAATCCGAAAAATGCACTAAAGCCTAGCCAAATTGCGCCTCCCAGGAATGGATTAGAAACCCATTTTATCCATTGCAAGCTCATTTCTATTTGCTCATCTGTTAGGTTTCCCATTTCATTCATATTATCACGGGCTACATCAATCATATCTTCAGCAAAATTAGGTTCAATAACATAATTGAATAAAATATTATAAACCAAATAAATAAGGCCACTAATTACCGCTGCAGAGACACCTGTTTTTAAAGCTTCACTAAGGCTTAAATAATTAGCGTTATTTTTTTTATAACCTTTAATGGCTAAAACAATAACGATTAAGAATATAAAATAAAAAATATACATAGGCCATTGCTTGCCTTCTAGCGCCATACCCGTTACATACATTATAATAGAAATCAATACGAGTATAATTCCCAATACAAGACCGTAATTTGCACCAAATTTACCAGGTGAAACTTTTGTAGAATTTTCCATAATTTAAGATTGTTTAGTTACAACCGGTTAGTAAGCAAATATAACAAAACGTTACATTGCAGAAGAATTAAAAATATTTTTGTCTATCCCTTGTTTTTATAATTGAATTACTTAAATTTGCACCTCGAAAATTAAAAGAACTAAAGCGATGAAGCAGGGAATCCATCCGGAAAATTATAGATTAGTAGCATTTAAAGATATGTCTAACGAAGATGTATTCATTACTAAATCTACCGCGAACACTAAAGAAACTATTGAAGTAGAAGGTACAGAGTATCCACTTATTAAGTTGGAAATCTCAAGAACTTCTCACCCATACTACACCGGGCAAACCAAATTGGTTGATAGCGCCGGACGTATTGACAAGTTTAAAAACAAGTACAAGAAATTCAAGAAATAATTTTTTGTTATATATAATTTCAAAAAGTCGTCTTTTTTAAGGCGACTTTTTTTGTGCTTTACTTTTTTGAATAAATATAAGGTTTCAGGAAGAAGGAAATTATTTTTACTTCATTTTTCAAGTTAAAAGCCCGTAGACTTGCGTCAAGTGAGTTTATTTGTATTTTTGAAACCTAAATTTGTGCGGATGAATTATATATTATTTGACGGTTCTGCCAGGAACCGCTTACTTCCTTTTACCTTTACGCGGCCTGTAGCCGATATTAGAGTTGGTATTCTTACAAGTCGGGAAAAATGGGAGTTACTTTTAAAATCTACCACTTCTACAGTTACTGAAGATTATTTAGCCGAAAAATGGCCTATTGTAGAATTGGAAGAAAACATAATGATAAATGCTTCTTTTCTTCCCAATCCTAAATTTTTACAGCAAATACAAAATCTAAAGCCTAACCAGGCAATTTTTCATCAGGAAGATATTGTTGCTTTTCACGCTTATGAAGATCAGGAAGTAGCTTTAGATGAATATGAGCAAATAGAGTTGGCCGATGGAGTAATTCAAATAAATAATTCCTGGGATATTTTTTCAAAAAACGGGGAAGCCATAGAAGCCGATTTTGAAATTATAACCAAAGGCCGAAAATCGCAGCCTATCCACGAATCAAATTACGTAAAAAATCCCGAAAAGATTTTTATAGAGGAAGGGGCTGAAGTGGAGAATTGTTCATTAAACGCTTCTACCGGGCCCATATATATCGGGAAAGATGCAAAAGTCCTGGAAGGCAGCCTTATTAAAGGTGCTCTCGCAGTTTGCGAAGGTGCTTTGGTGAAAATGGGAGCTAAAATTTATGGGCCAACAACTTTGGGACCTGGATGTCGTGGTGGCGGCGAAATAAATAATGCAGTGCTTTTTGCGAATTCCAATAAAGGTCACGATGGTTATTTAGGAAATTCAGTTTTAGGGGAATGGTGTAATTTGGGTGCTGACACCAATAATTCCAACCTTAAAAATAATTATGCTGAAGTTCGTATTTGGGATTATGAAACTGAAGGTTTTGCTAAAACCGGATTGCAATTTTGCGGATTAATGATGGGCGACCATAGTAAATGCGGAATAAACACGATGTTCAATACCGGGACGGTTGTGGGCGTAAGTTCAAATATCTTTGGAGCCGGGTTTCCACGAAATTTTGTACCCAGCTTCAGTTGGGGAGGCAGCGCCGGGATGACGGTTTACAAAACTGAAAAAGCCTTTGAAGTTGCTGAAATTGTTATGAACCGCCGGCACGTAGAATTTTCAGAAGAAGATAAAAAGATCCTTGAACACGTTTTTGAGGAAACAAGTAAGTGGAGAAGAGGGTAGTTGATTAAAACATCACTTTCCAAAGGAATATTAATAAAGGCTATCTGAAATATCTTTAAGTCGTCATCCTGAATTTATTTCAGGATCTAAGTTGGTTGAATTTGCAACGTGTTAGAAGCTGAAACAAGTTCAGCTTGATGTAAATTAGATATTTTAGATAGCCTTTTATTTCTTTCATTAAAACTTATTTACTTCTGTTTTTAAGAATTCTTCCTAAAAAACCTTGCTTCATAAGTATTGCTATTCCCAACATTATCGGTTACAATAATTTTTAATTGGTTTTCGGTATCGGTTACCACACCATCACTAAAATCGTGGGTTAGGGTATTGTTTTTATACTCATACTCCATAAGAATAAATTTCCCATTTACCGTAGCTCGATAGCTTTTAATCCCTGAAAGATCATCGCTAATTTTTACTTGTAAAGTATTGTTGCTGGAAATCCACTGGCCATCATTGAAATTGGTAGGCCATATTTTTGGGGGTGTAACATCTGATGCCAGGGTGTATTCTCCAAAAGTTCTTGTGCCGGTGGTGAATCGGTTTGCTTTTTTGTAGGTAGAAGAATAATTTGGGCGGTTTCCATAACCTAATCTTGCGATAAAAAGTTTTTCCTTTTCATCAGCTGAATATTCACTTACATCAAAACCTATAGTGATATTTTTATGAAGCGGAGTGTGGTCTTGATGAACTTTCACTTTGTCTTCTCCAAATTCAATATCTAAATAGGTGTCGCTATAAAGACTTCCTTTGGGGATATAAATATCCATTCCATTAGCTTCGGCAGCGAAGGGGTGATTTGCCTGAGCAAAGTAATCGGTTTTATCTTCTTTTTTAGGCGGAATATCGTTGCGCTGCATGCCCTGGATAGGAATTCGTATCACTCGCTGGTTTCCGGCAAAATCGCTCACCTTAATCGTGTAGTTGTAATTAAGGCTATCCTGAATATGTAGCTCTCCTTTATTTACTACATCTTCATAAAGACTTAACGGATTTCCGTCTTCAACAAAGAGTTTTTGAATGCGTTTTCGGTTTTTACTATAATATTCATAATCGATTAACTGATTAAGATGACGGGTTTCAGCAAAAGAAAAGCGCTTAAAGGGTAAGGTGAATACACGATCTCCATTTAGCTCAGCTTCAATATGATAAACTCCATTTCGGTTAGGTGCTCCATCCTGCTGATCTACAGATGAAATACCAAAGCCAATATTTCCGCAGGCATCAATCTCGCTTGCAATATAACTACCATCTTCAAGTGGTGTAAGGTTTATTTTTTGTCGCTCCCGGGAATTATTTATGTGTGCTTCTTCGTCTAAAGGATAAGCATACAATCCGTCAATTATGGGTGCTCTATTGTCTTCAATATTTATCCCAAAAAGTTTTGGGTTCATAGGTCGTTGGCTGCCATCACGAATTTCAAAATGAAGGTGAGGGCCACCACTACCACCCGTATTTCCACTAAAGGCAATAAGTTCATTGGCTTCTACCGGTAATTCTCCAGCTTCAGGAAAGAGCTCTATTTCGTATGTTTCGTTTGCGTATTGGCGCTTTTTTACATAGGCTTCAATTTCGGGCGAAAATTCTTTTAAGTGAGCGTAAACAGTGGTGTAGCCGTTAGGATGTTGAATATAAAGCGCTTTTCCGTAGCCATAATGTTGAATATTTATTCGACTAACATATCCTTTAGCCGAAGCAATTACATTTAACCCCTGTCTTTGTTGGGTTTTAATATCCAATCCGCTATGAAAATGGTTGGAACGCAGTTCTCCAAAAGTACCTGAAAGCACAAGTGGAACATCAAGCGGTTTTTGAAAATAATCTTTCGGAAGCTGCGCCTGGGCAAAGATTGCAGTGCTAAAGAATAATAGAATTACAGCTAAAATAGATTTCATATTAATTTTTTATTAGGGGTATAACAGGGCGGTAAAGTTAATTAAAGTTTAATCAAAAATTAAAGGCTTAGTGCTTAGAAACTTAGCAAATGTCTTGCCTAATTTTAAAAATAGACGAAAAAACAATTGGCATATTAGAGCGCGAATGTTAACTTTGTGGGGATAAGCATTACATTTGGCTTTTATGAGTGAATTGACAGAAATCGTTGATAGCCTTGAAAATAGGATTAGTAAACTGCTTCATAAGTATGAAAATTTAAAGCAGAATCACCGTTCTTTAGAGGAAGAAATGACCGCTGTTAAAGAAGAAAACCAAAGATTAGCCCAAAAAATTGAAGGTTCTAATCAGGAAGTTCAAAACCTTAAAGCCGCCAATGCAATGCTGGGCAGTACCGAATTCAAAACAGAAACCAAGCTTAAACTAAATAGCTTAATAAGGGAGATTGATCAATGCATTGTTCAATTATCTGAATAATAAATATGGCCGATAAATTAAAAATAAAACTTTCTATTGCAGACCGTGTGTATCCTTTAACTATTAATCCCCAACAGGAAGAAGGTTTACGTAAGGCAGCCAAGAAAATTGAGGCTATGATTAAGCAATTTGAGCAAAGTTATGCCGTGAGGGATAAGCAGGATGTATTAGCAATGTGTGCTTTACAATTTGCCGCCCAAACCGAGCAAAAAGATATAGATAGATCTACCGATACGCTTAAAGCAGAAGATAAACTCAAATCACTTAACGATTTGCTGCAGAAGCACCTGGTATAATAAACGTTCTTTAAATAAATAAAGGTTACTGCCTGTATTAGTGATATTTTGATAAACTCAACAGAGATTCTTTAAAGAGGGTGAGTCTAAGTTGTAAAAGCGCGCCGCCTTAGAGCGGATTCTTGATCAGCTTGTTAGCCCTAAACTTGTTTTTAAGGAGTTTAATCCAAAAACCTATCTAATACAGGCTTTTTTTATACATAAATTTTAAATATGGAGATATTACTAAATATAGTTATTGGGGTTGTGGGTATAGCGATAGGTTTTGCTATTGCAAAACAGTTGGAGCGAAAAAGAGCTTCACAAACCATTAAAAACGCCAAGAAGACTGCAGCCAACATTCTTAAGGAGGCAAAATCTGAAGGAGAAAGTATCAAAAAAGATAAGATACTACAGGCTAAAGAGAAATTCATCGAGTTAAAATCGGAGCACGAGAAGGTAATTCTTAACCGGGATAAGAAGATGAACGATGCCGAAAAACGCATTAGGGATAAAGAATCGCAGGTTTCAGGAGAACTTTCTAAGAATAAAAAGCTCAATAAAGAGTTTGAAGAAAAGTTAACCGATTATAATCAGCGCGTAGAATATCTTGAAAAGAAACAGGACGAAATAGATAAACTTCGCAACAGCCAGATACAGCAGTTAGAAGTGATCTCTGGCCTTTCCGCCGATGAAGCCAAGGCACAACTTTCTGAAGCGCTTAAAGACAGCGCCAGGACAGATGCTATGGCGTTAATCCAGGATACTATAGAAGAAGCAAAATTAACCGCACAGCAAGAAGCCAAGAAAATTATTATAAACACCATTCAGCGAATTGGAACTGAAGAGGCAATTGAGAATTGTGTTTCGGTCTTCAACCTTGAGAGCGATGATGTAAAAGGTAGAATTATAGGCCGCGAAGGAAGAAATATTAGGGCATTGGAAGCCGCAACCGGGGTAGAAATTATTGTAGACGATACTCCTGAAGCTATTATTCTTTCCTGTTTTGATTCGGTTAGAAGGGAAGTTGCCCGTTTATCGCTACATAAATTGGTAACCGATGGTAGAATTCACCCGGCCAGAATTGAAGAAGTGGTTAAGAAAACCCGTAAGCAAATTGACGAGGAGATTATTGATATTGGTAAACGTACCGTAATTGATTTAGGAATTCACGGCTTAAACCCAGAATTGATCAAACTTGTAGGACGAATGAAATATCGTTCCTCTTACGGCCAAAACTTATTACAACACTCCAGGGAAGTTGCAAAACTTTGTGGCGTAATGGCTTCAGAGCTTGGTATTAACCCAAAACTGGCTAAACGTGCGGGATTATTACACGATATTGGTAAAGTGCCGGAAACTGAAACAGAAGTGCCTCACGCCATCCTTGGAATGCAATGGGCAGAGAAACACGGTGAAAAACCTGAAGTTTGTAATGCTATTGGTGCTCACCACGACGAGATAGAGATGAATTCTTTACTTTCTCCTATTGTTCAGGTTTGTGATGCTATTAGCGGTGCAAGACCGGGAGCCAGAAGGCAGGTGCTGGATTCTTATATTCAGCGTTTAAAGGATCTTGAAGAGATTGCCTTTGGATTTGGAGGAGTGAAAAAAGCTTACGCCATCCAGGCAGGACGTGAACTACGTGTAATTGTTGAAAGTGAAAAAGTGAACGATGAAAAAGCTTCAAACCTTTCTTTTGAAATTTCACAAAAGATCCAGACTGATATGACTTATCCAGGACAGGTTAAAGTAACGGTAATTCGCGAAACAAGAGCGGTAAATATTGCTAAATAGAGTTAGATAATATTTTAAAACTTCATATAAAGAAGGGTGTTTGACTTAGTAACTATTTCAAACACCCTTTTTAATTACAATTAACTAAGCTTTATAATCGTCATCGTCATAAATGTTCTGGTAAGAATTTCCTTTGGTGACAAAAAACTCGCCGGTTACATACCGGTAATGCTCGTCTAAAGCAGCAATTTCTTCTAAATCTTCTTCATTTAGATTAAGTCCGGCGCTGGCAAGGTTTTCTATAATTCTTTCTTCATTGGTAGACTTTGGAATCACCGCGGTTCCACGCATTTCATTCCATTTTATCAATACCTGGCCGGCACTTGCACCGTGCTTTTTAGCAATTTTCTTAATTACAGGATTTTCCAATAATGAAGGTTCGTCTTTGGCTTTCATTCTATCGGGACGGTCGCCACTGCCAAGAGGGGAAAATGCGGTAACGTGAATGTTATGCTTACTGCAAAATTCCAGTAACTCATTTTGCTGTAAATAGGGATGTAACTCTACCTGGTTCATTTCTGGATATTCTGAAGTTTCTTCCATTAATTCTTCGAGTTTCATTGTGCTGAAATTAGAAACACCCACGTGTTTTACCAAACCTTGGTTTTTGGCTTCAAGCATCATTTTCCAGGTTTCTATTAGCGGCACTTCTGCCAATGATAAATATTCCTCATCATTTTGAGGAAAATCCACCTCGGGTTTGAATGCTACCGGCCAGTGAATTAAATAAAGGTCTAAATAATCTAATTGAAGGTCTTTCAGCGTTTTTTTCAATGCAGGAATCACATCTTCTTTTTTATGAGCGTTATTCCATAGTTTTGAAGTAATCCATACTTCTTCGCGTTTTATCTTCCCTTCAGAAAAAACTTCAGTGAAAGCTTTACCAACCGCGTCTTCATTGCTATAAGTAGCGGCGCAATCAATATGGCGATAACCGTTATTTAATGCAGTTTTCACCGCTTTTTTTACTTCATCTTTTCCAGATTTCCAGGTGCCTAATCCTATAGCCGGCATCTTATCACCGTTCTTAAACTTTAATGTTTTCATTTTTTGAATTGGTTTAAATTTTTTCTTCGCAATTTTTAAAAATCAGTTGGCCTTAAAATACTAATAAATACAGGCTTTTTGAAGTTTTGAAACCTGTTTAACCGAACTTTAATATAAGTTATCGTCTTGGATGATATTGCTCCATAATTTCCCGAAGATGTTTGCGGTCTACGTGCATATACACTTCAGTAGTGGTAATACTTTCGTGTCCTAACATTTGTTGAATAGCACGTAAATCGGCACCGTTTTCCAGTAAATGGGTGGCAAATGAATGTCTAAAAGTGTGCGGACTTATCTTTTTCTGAATTCCGGCTTTTTCGGCTAAACGTTTAATTATAGTGAAGATCATTGCGCGGGTGAGCTGGTTTCCCCTTCGATTTAGAAATAAAGTATCAGAAAATTCTTTGTTGATCTTTTGATGAATTCTAACTTCATCTTTATAAATATTAATAAACTTCTGTGTATAAGTTGAAACAGGTACAAAACGTTGTTTATTTCCTTTTCCGGTTACTTTAATAAAACCTTCTTTAAAGAACAGGTCTGAAATTTTTAGCTCGGTAAGTTCACTAACCCGTAAACCACAACCATATAAAGTTTCCAGGATGGCACGATTGCGTTCGCCTTCAGCTTTGCTTAGATCTATTGTTGCGATAAGCAGGTCTATTTCTTCAGTCGAAATGGTATCAGGCAGTTTTCGGCCTATTTTGGGCGATTCTATAAGATCTAAAGGATTGTCTTTGCGGTAATCTTCAAAAACCAGATAATTAAAAAATCCGCGTAAGCCAGAAATTATACGCGATTGGGAACGCGCATTAACATTGCGAGCAATTTCGTAAATAAATTGTTGTAAGATTTCTTTTGAAATTTGAAGTGGAGAGACTTCAATTTTTTTAACGCTTAAAAAGTTGATAAGTTTCACCACGTCCATCCTGTAATTAGTAATAGAATTGTTTGAAAGTCCGCGTTCTATACGAAGATAGTTGCAATAATCCTGTAGTGCTGAAGCCCATTTCATACGTTAAAGATATAAACAATTTGCCTTAATCTTAGTAATACTTTAGGCTTACATAACATTTTATTAAGAAGCCTGTTCCTACATTTGCCCTTGTAACACTAACAAAAATGAAAGTAATGAAAAAGTCAATTTTAATTGCAGTAATTGCCGTATTTGGTTTTAGTACCGCGGCTAGCGCACAGGAATTCGTGTATTTTGGAGCTAAAGGTGGGGTTAATTTCACCAATATGACTTCAGACGGATTTGAGGATGAGAAAAGCCGAACAGGGTTTCACTTAGGTTTACTTTCTGAAATTCCATTAAGCGAACGTTTTTCTTTACAGCCAGAGGTGCTTTATGCAACCCAGGGAGTAGAAGCAAATAGAAATTTCGCCGGGCAGAATGTAAATGGAGAATACCAACTTGATTATATTCAAGTGCCTGTTCTAGCTAAGATCTACCTAATAGATGGTTTATCTATTGAAGCAGGACCTTCTTTTAACTTTTTAGTAGAAGAGGAGTACGATTTTGAAAGTAGTATTGGTGAAGCAGAATTTGATACTGAAGCCGGAAGTACTTTTGAATTTGGAGGTGCTATTGGTGCTTCTTACAAGTTCAACAACGGGTTCTTCTTATCTGCGAGGTATACTCAAGGATTTACAGATGTATTTGATAGCGACAACTGGGATGACGATGCTATTAAAAATAACGGGATCCAGGCAGGTATTGGACTAATGTTTTAATACAGCATATTAACACCTATGAATGGAAAGCGGGAACTTGATGGTTCCCGCTTTTTTTTATACCTGAAATCCTGTAATTCACTACTATAGGTTCTAATAATTGTTAATTACAATACCTTTAGGTAAGTAACCAAAAATGTATAATTATGAAACGTCTGGTACTTATTATTTGTTTTGCTTTATTGGGAACCACTGCTATGCAGGCACAAAGCGGATTAAGAATAGGAGGAAATGTTGGCTTACCTGTTGGAGATATTGAAGAAGTCAGTAATTTTCAAGCCGGGGTAGATTTAGCTTATATGCTAGACGTCGCTGATATGTTATATCTAGGTCCTAAAATAGGATATACTCAATTCTTTATGGACGAAGATAATTTTGGCGGTTTTGAAGTAGATGATCCTGCTTTTCTACCTATTGCAGCATCAGGAAGAATTTCACTTGCAAGAGGTTTCTTTTTTGGAGCCGATTTGGGCTACGCAGTAGGTTTAAATGATGGCAACGACGGTGGTTTTTATTATAGGCCGCAAGTGGGCTATAATTTTGGAATTATAGGTCTGGTAGGATCTTATACCGGAATTAGTGTAGATGGCGGTAGCTTTGGCGCTATAAACCTGGGACTTGAATTTGGATTGTAACTGTAAGTAACCAACCAGAAATTACCCTTCTTAAAAATTGAATTTCCCTAAAAGGATCTTCTTTTTTTTCTGAAGGGTTTTTTATAGATCAACTATATCTTATTTTTTACCTTTACGAGTATAACCAGCTAACCGGTAAAAAATGAAAATAATGATTATAAACGGTCCCAACCTAAACCTTTTGGGAACCCGTGAGCCTGATACCTACGGAAATAAAAGTTTTGAAACCTACTTTTCTGAACTTCAGTTTAAATTTCAAAAAACCGAACTTTCATATTTTCAAAGTAATATAGAAGGGGAGCTCATCAACAAACTTCATGAAGCCGATAAGGAGTTTGACGGGATTGTTTTAAATGCAGCCGCTTACACACATACTTCGGTGGGATTGGGAGATGCAATTAAAGGCATACAAACTCCTGTTGTAGAAGTACATATTTCCAACACTCATTCGCGGGAAGAATTCAGGCATAAATCTTATATAGCTCCTAACGCTAAGGGGGTAATCCTTGGGTTTGGACTTTTGGGATATGATTTAGCAATTCAAAGTTTTTTAAATGAAATATGATGAAAAAAGCCTATCTAAATTGGAGTAGTGGTAAAGATGCTGCTTTGGCATTTTATAAGGTTAAGCAGGATGGCGAATATTCGGTGCAAAAATTAGTCACAACGGTAAATACTGAGTTTAACCGAATTTCTATGCACGGTGTACGACTCGAATTACTACAAAAACAGACAGCATGTTTAGATTTACCGCTTCAACAAATAGAATTGAATGGTGAGGTTTCTATGGAAAATTATAATGAGATAATGACAATAGAAACGAACAACCTTTTAGATGAAGGATTTACCCATAGTATCTTTGGTGATATTTTTCTCGAAGACCTGAAGCGTTACCGTGAAAATCAATTAGAGGAAATAGGGGTGCAGGCAGTATTTCCGCTTTGGAAACAGGATACAAAAAAGCTTTTAGAAGAATTTATTGCAACCGGATTTAAAGCTATTGTAGTTTGCGTAAATACAAATAAACTCG
Source organism: Salegentibacter sp. UBA1130 (assembly GCF_002311535.1). Lineage (NCBI taxonomy): Bacteria > Pseudomonadati > Bacteroidota > Flavobacteriia > Flavobacteriales > Flavobacteriaceae > Salegentibacter > Salegentibacter sp. UBA1130. Next base: position 162,900 of record NZ_DCAP01000007.1, read on the forward strand.
ACAAATCTTACTGCGGAAGAATTTTAGACCAAAGCTTTTTAAAAGATTTACCAAAAGACGTGGATCCATGTGGTGAAAACGGGGAATTTCACACTTTTGTTTTTGATGGACCAATCTTTAACGAACCAATTAAATTTAAAAAAGGGGAGATGGTGGAGAGATCTTATAAACCTGCTGAAGAATCAGATAATAATTGCTTTTCTAACGATCAAAAATCCTGGGATACCAGTTTTGTGTATTGTGATTTGTTGTTGGAATAGAAATCTAAACATTTTTACTTCTTCACGAAACTTTGGGATTGTTTCAGCTTCTAACATAATTAAATTTAAGCATATTAGATCCTGAAATAAATTCAGGATGACGTTAAAAACTAAAAATCCCCGAAACAATATTGCTTCGGGGATTTTAATTTTTAAAATTATATGCTTCTTAAATATGAATTACTTCATCGTAAGCAGCAGCCACAGCTTCCATCACCGCTTCACTCATTGTAGGGTGAGGGTGAACTGCTTTTAATACTTCGTGGCCTGTAGTTTCCAGTTTACGTCCCAGAACTGCTTCCGCGATCATATCGGTAACGCCGGCGCCAATCATATGGCAACCTAACCATTCACCGTATTTAGCATCAAAAATTACTTTTACGAACCCTTCAGATTTCCCTGCAGCTTTTGCTTTTCCTGAAGCAGAGAACGGGAATTTACCTACTTTAAGTTCGTAACCGGCTTCTTTGGCTTGCTTTTCAGTCATACCGACCGATGCAATTTCTGGCGTAGCATAAGTACATCCGGGAATGTTTCCGTAGTCTAATGGTTCTACATCCATTCCTTTTATCTTTTCTACACAAAGAATACCTTCTGCAGAAGCAACGTGAGCAAGGGCTGGCCCGTGAACTACATCACCAATGGCATAAATTCCGTCTACATTGGTTTTATAAAAATCGTCTACAACAATTTTATCTTTATCGGTCTTGATCTTAAGATCTTCAAGGCCTATGTTTTCAATATTGGTTTTAATTCCAACTGCAGAAAGTACGATATCAGCTTCCAGTGTTTCTTCGCCTTTTTTGGTTTTTACCTTAGCTTTTACTGTTTTGCCAGATGTATCTACACTTTCTACTGAAGAATTGGTCATTACCTTAATTCCCGCTTTTTTGAGACTACGCTCAAATTGCTTGGAGATTTCTTCGTCTTCTAAAGGAACTACATTTGGCAAAAATTCTACCACTGTAACATCTGTTCCCATAGCATTATAGAAATGAGCAAACTCAACCCCAATAGCGCCAGAACCAACAACAATCATAGATTTTGGTTGTTTTTCCAGGCTCATTGCCTCACGGTAACCAATTACTTTTTTACCGTCTTGCTTAAGGTTTGGTAATTCGCGAGAACGCGCACCGGTAGCTACAATAATATTATCGGCCTGGTATTCTTTGGTTTTATCGTCTTTATCTGTGACAGCGACTTTTTTACCGGATTTTAATTTTCCGAAGCCTTCAATTACGTCAATTTTATTTTTCTTCATTAGGAACTGAACTCCTTTGCTCATTCCTGCAGCCACGTCGCGGCTACGTTTAATGACTTTTGAAAAATCCTTATCGGCTTTTTCAAGGCTTAATCCGTAATCTTCGGCGTGTTTCAGGTAATCAAAAACCTCGGCACTCTTTAAAAGGGCTTTAGTTGGGATACATCCCCAGTTTAAACAAACACCTCCAAGGCTTTCTTTTTCTACAATTGCGGTTTTAAAACCTAGTTGTGAAGCTCTAATGGCGGTTACATAACCTCCCGGGCCACTACCTAAAACAATGATATCGTATTTACTCATATTCGGAATTTTTTATTAGGCTTAATAAATCAAATCTCGCTTAGCGAGTGAAGTTGCGAATTTAAGGAATAATCGCTTAAACTGAAAAGTTTTCGTAAGGAGTATACCAGCTATATTAAAGGTGAAGATTTTGAATTCTATTTATGTTGTATTTTATGAATACAAATAGACCTCCCAGGTTTTGAAACCTGGGAGGTCTAATAAAAACTTAATATAAATGAAGGCTTATTTAATTGCTTCAACTTTTTTTACATCACTTTCTTTTAAATCAAGTGCGTTCATAACGGCATCAATATTTGAACTGTCAAAATTCGCATTTTCATAAAAATTAGCCGGAATAATGGCGATCCTAAAAATCTGACCTTCAGTAAAATCATCACTTAGTGCAGCCAGGTCATAATTTCCGTCAATAAAAATTTCAGTATCTACAAAAGTATGGTTAAAAACATATTGTATAGTTCCATCTTCGGTAAAAAAATTCTGAGGTAACATGCTCCATTCATCTACATCGCTACCATCATCTAATTGACCTATAGCGTCCAGGCGATAAATTAAAACAACATCTGTTTCAAGAACTTCAACATCAGTGAAGTCGCTAAAAGCCAAAAGATCAGTAGTCCATAAATTAGCTCCCTCGTCATAAAAAAAGTTAGAATTTATTTCGAATATCGTTGCAGATGCGCCACCAAATCCATCTTCACCGGGAGGTCCTGGAGGTCCCTGCGGGCCCTGATCTCCTTCACAGGCGGAGAATAAAAATGTGGTCATAAATAAAATAGAAAATAATTTTTTCATAATAATAGGTGTTAGGTTGTTATTTATTAAAATTTATACTGGCCGAATTTACGCAATATCGTTGTCCGGTTTCAGTAGGTCCATCATCAAAGACGTGGCCAAGATGCCCGCCGCAGTTAGCACATAGAATTTCTGTTCTAATCATACCAAAGGTTTTATCCTGTACGTATTCTACTTTTCCTTCTATAGCTTTATCAAAACTGGGCCAACCGCAGCCGCTCTCAAACTTGGCTTCACTGTCAAAAAGTTTTTCGCCACAACCGGCGCAAAAATACTCACCATCTTCAAAATGCATATTGTATTTGCCGGTGTGTGGTGCTTCTGTTCCTTTTTTTCTCAATACCCGAAATTGCTCTTCAGAGAGTTGTTCTTTCCATTCGGTTTCGGGTTTTTCTATACTGTACTTTTTCATAATAAATCTTATTTTTCTTTTGGTTCAAAATCCATCGCAATCCCGTTTATGCAATGTCTTTTACCAGTGGTTTCTTTTGGTCCATCCTCAAAAACATGGCCTAAATGCCCACCACAACGGGCGCAGTGTACTTCGTTTCTTTGGTAGCCTAATTTAGAATCGGTTCCATAAGCAACTCCGCCTTCAATGGGGCGATCAAAACTTGGCCAGCCCGTACCGCTCATAAATTTATGTTCGGTTTTGTAAAGTTCGTTTCCGCAGGCAGCGCAAACAAAAGTCCCGGCTTCTTTTATATCATTTAAAGGACTGGAGAATGCTGGCTCTGTAGCCGCTTTTCGTAAAACCTTATATTCTGCATCGGTTAGTTCTGCTTTCCATTCTTTATCAGTTTTGGAAACTTCAAACTCTTCCTGTGCTTTTTGATTTTTCTCCTGTTCTTTTTGGGCATTGCCCTGGCAGCTCATCACAAAGACGGCGAGTAAAATTGGTATTATCTTTTTCATTGCTTTTTAATTTAAATAGCTACATATTTTATAAGGAAATAGCCATTTCTAAAAACCCTAGATGGGTTTTTTCCTTTAAAAGTACAAAGATTATACCGCGATGAACGTTGTGATTTTGTTAATTACTTTAGAGTCGCCCAATATACGTCTGTGTCCTAAGCCGTTTGTTATAAAGAGTTCGCTGTTTTCTAAAGCCTTGTGAATATCGTAAGCTGAAGATATTTCTACATCTACATCATCCTCATCGTGAACAACAAGAGTAGGTATATTTACCTCTTTAGCCGAGATTGCTCCTGAATAGCTGTCCATATCAATATCGAATTTTTTATCGAAATGAGCTTTCATTTTATCGGCAACCTTACGGTTCATCTTAAGGTTTCGCGCAAATTCACGGGTTATGTGGGTAATACTATTGGCTGTGCCTATTATTACCAGTTTTTTTGTGTTCAATCCATCTTTTACAGCTCTAAGCGTAGCCATACCCCCAAGCGAATGGCCAATCACAGCTTCAAATGGGCCATGTTTTTCATTTAAAAACTGAATGGAATCTATAAAATCCAGCATCATACTTTTCCTGCCAGGAGCTTTACCGTGGGCGGGAGCATCAAAGCTAATGGTACTAAAGCCTTCAGCTTTTAAGGTTTCAGCTATTTTGGCTAATTGGGTTCCACGGCCACTCCAGCCGTGCACCAATAAAATTTTCTTTTTGCTTTCCCCAAATTCATATACCACAATTTCACGCCCGGTTTTTGGAATTTCTGTCCGGTATTGTTTAGAAAGTTCATCCATGTTTTTTTCACGCTCTGGCAGCTTATATTTAAACGGAGTTAAAAAAAGTTGCCCAGCAAACCTGCTGGCTACAAAGGGTGATAGCTTAGAGAGTACGTTGCCGGTATATCTAATATAATTAGGTACAAGTAATCTTTGTACCGGGATTTGGTCTTTTTGCTGTTTGTTCATTTTTAATTTTAGGTAATTAAGTCGCAATTTACATATTTCTTAAATGCCCTATCCCGGAAGAAACGGCTATCTCCAGGATTATTCTCATTATGGTATCATTTTTGAAAACTGTTAAATGATGCTTAAAGCGATTAATAAGCATTCAAGGCTTTTGTAATTTTAACAAAACTAAACCAAAACATATGAAACTTAAAAAGACAATTAGTGTGATTGCTGTTTTACTGCTCGTGGTAGCATGTAAAACCAATCCATTTACCGGAGAAAAGAATTTAAATTTTGTCTCTAACGATCAGTTATTTCCTGCTTCTTTTCAGCAATACGATCAATTCTTGTCTGAAAATGAAGTTATAACTGGCACTGCCGAGTCACAAATGATTAAGCGAACAGGTAATAAAATTGAAACTGCCGCTGAGCGGTACCTAAATGCAAATGGGTACCAGGGATTTTTAGAAGATTTTAAATGGGAATATAATCTTGTAAAAGATGATGCAGTAAATGCGTTTGCAATGCCTGGTGGAAAAATAGTTTTCTTTACCGGAATTTTACCGGTAGCTGAAACCGAAACCGGCATAGCCGTTGTTATGGCTCACGAGATTGCCCACGCCCTTGCCGATCATGGAGCCCAAAGAATGAGTGCAGCACAATTGCAACAATTAGGAGCAGTTGCAGGCTCAGTTGCTGTTAGCGGTAGAAGCCAGGAAACTCAGCAAATTTTTGCACAGGCTTACGGTTTGGGAACACAGTTAGGAGTAATGTTACCTTTTAGCCGTAGCCACGAGACCGAAGCCGATAGAATTGGTTTAACTTTAATGGCAATAGCTGGATATGATCCTTACGAGGCTGCCGATTTGTGGAGAAGGATGGCTGCGCAAAGTGATGGACAGGCTCCACCAGAGTTTTTAAGTACTCACCCTGCTAATGAAACCAGGATAAACAACCTGCAAAAATGGGCACCTGAAGCTGAAGCCGAAGCTAAAAAATACGGTGTTACAAGTTTCCAATAAAACATAATGTATAAATTATCTGAAAAAGCTGTCTTTTAAGGCAGCTTTTTCTATTTTAGGGCTCCTTAAAGATTCTGAATAAATGAATACACTCCCCAAAGGGCATAAAAAATTACTACATGCCTGGGCTTTTTATGACTGGGCGAACTCCGTTTATAGTCTTGTAATTTCTTCAGCGATTTTTCCTATTTTTTATGGAGCACTAACCATTGTAAAAGATGAAGATGGTAGTATCCTGGACGATACTGTAGATTTCTTCGGAATAAGTTTTAACAACGATTCTTTAATAAGTTACGTTACCGCAGCTGCGTTTCTGGTGGTTTCTATTTTAAGTCCGTTTTTATCTGGAATTGCCGATTATGTGGGTAGTAAGAAGAATTTCTTAAAGTTTTTCTGCTATTTGGGAGCATTTAGCTGCATTGGTCTTTTTTGGTTTAGTCTGGAATTTCTCTGGTTTGGCTTATTGTGTTATTTTCTTGCGCTTATTGGTTTTTGGGCTAGTTTGGTTTTTTATAATTCCTATTTACCAGATATTGCTTTTCCAAATCAGCAGGATAAAGTTAGCGCGAAAGGATTTTCTTTGGGTTATATTGGTAGTGTGATTTTATTGGTAGTCTGCTTATTAATGATTCTTAATTATGAAACTTTTGGTTTTGAAAGTGAAGCTCTACCTACACGTTTGTCTTTTGTATTAACCGGAGTATGGTGGATTGGTTTTAGCCAATACACTTATGCCTATTTACCAAAAGGAAATAAAAAAGCTGCATTTACTAAAAATGTGCTTTTCAATGGATTTAGAGAACTTCGCGGAATATGGCTCACTCTAAAACATAATACTCAACTAAAGCGATATTTAGCCGCATTCTTTGTTTACAGTATGGCTGTACAAACTATAATGCTAGTAGCAACTTATTTTGGGATAGAAGAATTGGAGTGGGGGGAGCAAGATGCCACAACCGGCTTAATTATTAGTATCTTATTAATTCAACTGGTGGCTGTAATAGGCGCAACCTTAACTTCAAGACTAGCTATAAAATATGGAAATATTAAAATCCTCATTTTTATAAATTTAATCTGGATCGCTATCTGCGGTTATGCTTTTTTTATAGTGAGTCCGCAGCAATTTTATGTGGCGGCTGCTTCGGTAGGGTTGGTTATGGGAGGAATTCAGTCTTTATCCAGGTCTACTTATTCTAAGATGCTTCCAGAAAATGCTATAGATACCGCTAGTTATTTCAGCTTTTATGATGTTTCCGAAAAGATAGGGATTGTAATAGGAATGTTTCTGTACGGAATTGTAGCTCAAATCACCGGGAGTGTCAGAAATTCAATCTTATTTCTAGTGATATTTTTTATTGGAGGAGTAATTTTATTGCTACGGGTACCCATAAAAAATCCCGTCTCGAAAGACAGGATTTAATAATTTTTCTTTTTCAATTTTATTTCTTCTGAATATTAATTGGAAGAAATTGAACCCGAACCTGAAGTTTTGAAATCCTGGTTTTTAGGGTTTCCTTTGTATTTAATATCTCCCGAGCCCATTACTTTAGCTTTCAACTTTTTACTGGCGGAAATTTGAATGTCTCCCGAACCCATTAGGGTTGCTTCTACATTTTCAGCTTTAAGATCATAGGCTTTAAAATCTCCAGATCCGGTAACTTTACAATTAAAGTCCCTGGCTTTTCCAGATAAAAGTATATCCCCAGATCCGGTTACCGCACCTTCCAGGTTTTCAACCGTCAGATCTAATTTTATATCGCCAGAACCGGTAAGTTTGGTGCTAAAGTTTCTGGCTGTAATTGTTGAAGAATTCCAAAGATCTCCAGATCCGGTTACTTCAACTGCAGCTAAGTCTTTAAAAGGAACAGTAACTTTAATACCATTACTTCTGGAAGGTTTCAAATTATAACCTTTTTCTACTGAAATTTTCAAAGTACCGCCATTCACTTCGGTAGTGATATATTCCTGCAGGTTGCTTTCGGCCTCTACGGTTAAATTGCCTTCACTGCCAGAAACCAGTTCCACATCCATAGAGCCTACCAGGGAAATTTCGTCATAATCACCGATACTTCTTTTTTCTGAAGTCATTTGGCCGTTTCCTTTTATGGTTTCGTTGCTACCCCACCATTGCGCCTGTACTGGAGATGATACGGTAAATAATACTGATAAAATTAAGATTAGTTTTTTCATGATTTAAGTTTAATGATTGATGAATTATTTTTAGTTTGTCTATTGTTTACTGAAAGTTACATTTCCATAACTAGTGTTTATAAAAATACTGTTACCTGAATTTTCTTCAAGGTGATATCCTTCAAAAAGCTTGCTGGTATTCTCATCGTGGCGTTTTCTAATTTGCATCTCCTCAAGCCCTTTTGCACTTCCATAAGATGATTTTACCGTAAAATTAAAGGGATGTTCTCTATCGTAACCCAGTTTTATACCGGCATAATCGGTGTTTATTTCTACTTTAGAAACTCCTTTTAAGATCTTTTCTATAGTTGCAGAACCATAATCGAGATTAAGGTCTAAAGATTCAAAAACACGACCAATTTTAGTACTTAAATAGTCTCCATTACCAACGATCCTTTTTGCTTTTTCAATATTTATACTTCCATAATCACAATTAAAATCGAGCTGGGCTACTTTTTTAATCCTGGAATCAGTATAATCGGCACTAATATTTAGTATTTCGGCTTCTTCAATTTCATACCCGCTATAATCGGCTTTTATCTCCGCATTTTTTACATAACCTATGTGGCTGTTTCGGGTGTAATCAAAATTAAGCTGGGTAGAATTTCCACGTAATTCGCCAATATCAATTTTTCCATAATCGCAGCTTATTTTTGCATTACCTAAGAGACGATCTATGTAAATTCCGCCGTAATCATTTTCTATATCTACGCTGTGTCTTTCAGGCGCTTTAATGGTATAATTAATTTCCATATTTACACTGCCAGAATTATTAAAAAGTGAACTCCACCAGGATCTGTCTTCTCTCGTAAAATGGGTTTTTGCACTCACTCCAGATGAAGATTGATTAAATTCTATATTGATCTCGTCCAGTTTCTTTTGTACTTTTTCCTCATCGTCGCCATTGGTTTTTATATTCACTTCTATCACCACTTTGTTCTGATTCCAGGTAGAGATATCTACATTCCCGTAGCTGTTGTCTATAGTGAGCAAATCAGTAGCACTCACATTATAAGTTTTTGTAACTTTTTTCTCTTTGGTATGTCTCCCGTTGAGATCGCCGTGGCAGTAGCTTAAAGCCGGGGCCAGCATCGTTACCATTAATATTTTAAATATAGTTTTCATCGCTTTGGTTTTTTAGGGTTTTAATATTTTCTATTTGCTCAAGTACTTCATTTAATAGATTTATTCTTTGCTGAAAATTGGAGATCATCGCATAGATAACCCGTTTGTCTTTCCCACTGTTTTGCAAGTCTTTTTTCAGTTTTTCGTACTCGGTTTCCAGTTTTTCAAGTTGTGTTAGCGCATCATTTACAATAGCTTCGGTTTCCGGGGTATTTTCAGCTTCCAGTGTTGCCAGTTCTGTTTTTATAAGCTGGGTATAAAATTGCTGGGTTTCTTTCATTTCTGGAGAAACACTTGCCAATTCTCCTGAATTTCTGCTGGCGTTTTCATTAAAAAAACCGGCAAAAACCATAAAAGCTATCGCAAGTATTGCAGCTACCGAAAGCATTGGCGCCCATATACTTCTTTTATGAGGACTGCTGCCAGAAGTGTTGGTTTTACCATTCTGTTCTTCCAGTTTTCTCAAAAACCTTGCTTTATGTCCCGAAGCAGGCTCTTTATTATCAAAATCCAGCTCTTTAAAAAGCTCGTTTATATTATCCTTTTTCATAATTTTATAAATTGAAATAATCCAGTAAGTTTCTCGCAGACTAATTATTTTCACCTGGTTTTTTTCCAGCTTATGTGTCCGGCATCAGGCCGGTTTCATCTTTTAGCAATTTTTTTCTTAGGCTTTCTTTAGCTCTTGAGATTGTTGTTCGGGAATTGGCATAACTTAAATTTAGTATTTCACCAATCTCTTCGTAATCGTAACCTTCTATTAAGTGCAGCGTTAAAGCAACGCGGTAATTTTCTTTAAGTGAATTAAGTGTTTTTAAAACCTTATTTACTTTTTGGTTTTTTGAATCTTCTTCCAGGATAATTCCTTCACCTTCATCCATTTCGTTCTTGAGCTCATCATTATAGGCTACTTCGTTTAATTTCACCTTTTTATTGAAAGCATTAATACTTAGGTTTACCACGATTCTTTTTAACCAGGCGCCAAAAGTTGAAGTCCCCTGGAAGCTATCTATTTTAGAAAAAGCTTTTAAAAATGCTTCCTGCATAATGTCTTCAGCCTCAGCTGTATCGTTTACAATACGCAGGGAAGTATTATACAAGGCCTTATAATAGCGCTCGTAAACTTCCATTTGTGCCCGCTGGTCATTTTTCCGGCAACGCGCAACAAGATCATTGATATGTGTGATGGTTGGTGTCAATTAAAACTATCTTGTTTCTGTACTAAAGATAGCTTTGAATTTGATTTGTTACACTTTTCAGAAAAAAAATCTGGAAAAGATGGTGGCACAGGAATTGACTACTTCTAGTAGAAATTGCACGAAAAGTCGCTTAGTTTACTGAGCATAAGGCTTTGCAGAAAAAGAAAAGATTAAGAACCACAAGCTGTTAGTGACAGTTTGACTTAAAATAAATTATGGCTAAAACGAAATTGACGAGTTTTGACAGTTTGTCATTGCAAGATATAGATCAGGATGCAGATTTAATTCCCTTAATGACGCCAGAGGATGAGGAAGAAATAAACAGGGAAGAATTGCCCGATACTTTACCAATACTACCGTTAAGAAATACAGTGTTGTTTCCTGGGGTAGTAATTCCAATTACTGCCGGAAGGGATACTTCTATTAAATTGATTAATGAAGCAAATAACGATTCTAAAATTATTGGGGTTGTTGCTCAAAAAGATGAAGAAGTTGAAAATCCTTCTGCTAAGGATATTTACAATACCGGTGTTGTTGCACGTATTCTGCGGGTTTTAAAAATGCCCGATGGAAATACTACGGTAATTATCCAGGGTAAAAAGCGTTTTGAAATTGATGAAATTGTAAAGGAGGAACCTTACCTATCTGCAAAAATCAAGGAAGTTCCTGAAGCAAGACCAGAATTGGATAACAAAGAATTTCCCGCAATTATAGATTCTATTAAAGAATTGGCACTTCAAATTATAAAAGGAAGTCCAAATATTCCAAGTGAAGCTTCTTTTGCTATTAAGAATATAGAAAGCTCTTCATTCTTAATCAATTTTGTTTCTTCCAATATGAACCTTGCGGTAGAAGACAAGCAAAAATTACTGGAAACAAACGATCTTAAAGATCGTGCCCTGGCTACTTTGCGCCATATGAATATGGAGTTTCAGAAATTGGAACTTAAAAATGATATTCAGAGCAAGGTGCAGAGTGATATGAGCCAGCAGCAGCGTGAATATTTTCTTCATCAGCAAATGAAAACCATCCAGGAAGAATTGGGAGGCGTTTCCCATGAAGATGAAATTGAAGAAATGAAACTCCGCGCCAAAAAGAAAAAGTGGGGCGAAAAGGTTCAAAAACATTTTGATAAGGAAATTTCTAAAATGCAGCGGATGAATCCGCAGGTTGCAGAATATTCCATTCAACGAAATTACCTGGATTTATTTCTTGATCTCCCGTGGAATGAATTTAGTAAGGATAAATTCGATTTAAAAAGAGCGAAGAAAATTTTAGATCGTGACCACTATGGTCTAGACGATGTAAAACGCCGAATTATAGAATATCTGGCGGTATTGAAACTTCGTAACGATATGAAGTCGCCCATCCTTTGTCTTTACGGACCTCCCGGAGTTGGTAAGACTTCGCTGGGTAAATCTATGGCCGAGGCATTGGGTAGAGAATACGTGAGAGTTTCTCTTGGTGGATTACGTGATGAAGCAGAAATACGCGGGCACAGAAAAACTTATATCGGGGCTATGCCTGGTAGAATAATCCAGTCGCTAAAAAAAGCGGGTACAAGTAACCCTGTTTTTGTTTTAGATGAAATTGACAAATTGAGTATGGGACACGCCGGTGACCCATCTTCAGCATTATTGGAAGTTTTGGATCCCGAACAAAATAGCGAGTTCCACGATAACTTCCTGGAAATGGGCTTTGACCTTTCTAAAGTAATGTTTGTGGCCACCGCAAATACTTTAAGTACCATTCAACCGGCACTTAGAGACCGTATGGAAATCATAAATGTTACCGGTTATACCATTGAGGAAAAGGTAGAAATCGCCAAGCAACATTTGCTTCCGAAGCAATTAAAAGAACACGGATTAACCAAAGAGCATATAAAAATTGCTAAACCGCAATTAGAAAAAATTGTGGAAGGTTATACAAGAGAATCCGGAGTTCGTGGATTGGAAAAACAAATTGCTAAAATGGTTCGTCACGCAGCCAAGAATATTGCGATGGAGGAGGAGTACAATGTGAAAGTTACCAACGAAGATGTTATAGAAGTTCTAGGTAGTCCAAGATTGGAGCGTGATAAATATGAAAATAATGAAGTTGCCGGTGTTGTAACAGGATTGGCCTGGACGCAAGTTGGTGGCGATATCTTATTTATTGAATCTATTCTTTCTAAAGGAAAAGGTAATCTAAATATTACCGGAAACCTTGGAAAAGTGATGAAAGAATCGGCTACCATTGCGATGGAGTATATGAAATCTAATGCCGAAGAACTTGGTTTAGATCCTACTATATTTGAAAAGTACAATGTACATATTCACGTACCTGAAGGTGCTACGCCAAAAGATGGGCCGAGTGCAGGGATAACGATGCTTACTTCTTTGGTTTCCCTGTTTACTCAGCGAAAAGTGAAGAAAAGTATTGCGATGACTGGAGAAATTACCCTAAGAGGGAAAGTACTTCCGGTTGGAGGGATTAAGGAAAAAATCCTTGCTGCCAAACGTGCCCGTATCAAAGAGATTATTCTTTGTAAAGAGAATGAACGTGATATAAAAGAGATAAAAGCAGATTATCTAAAAGGACTTACTTTTCATTATGTAAATGAAATGAGCGAAGTTATAAATCTCGCCATTACAGATGAAAAAGTAAAAAACGCTAAAACGCTTTAATTTTAAAAGCTGTTTGGGACATCCGGTTTCGTCAACCTGAACTGGTTTCAGGTTCTAACATGAGATTAATTCTCATTTTCTTAGATTCTGATCCCGAAGCTTCGGGACAGAATGACGTTCTCAGGGATTTTCCAGACAGCTTTTTTAATTCTAATACTTAAAGTTTCAGAAAACTATCGCTTTGTTTAATTTTGCTTTCCACTTTTAAATTAAATTATGAGTAAAAAAATAACGATTGCCATAGATGGTTATTCCTCCACCGGGAAAAGTACCGTTGCTAAACAGCTTGCGGCAGAACTTGGCTATGTCTATGTTGATACCGGTGCGATGTACCGCGCCGTGACTTTATATTTAATGCGCAAAATGATAGTCACCGATACCAATTTTGAAGAAGAAGCCATTTTAAGGCAATTACCTTTTATTAATATCAGCTTTGTTTTTAATAAAGAGTTGGGTTATGGGGAAGTTCATTTAAATAATGAGAATGTTGAAAAGGAAATCAGGTTGATGGAAGTTTCCCAGCAGGTGAGTAAAGTGGCAGCTGTGCCAGATGTTAGAAAGATGTTGGTTAAAATCCAGCAGGAAATTGGCAAAAATAAAGCAGTAGTTATGGATGGCCGTGATATTGGAACCGTGGTTTTTCCTGACGCCGATTTGAAATTATTTATGACCGCTTCAACCGAAAAAAGAGCGGAGCGCAGATATGACGAATTAAAGGGCCGTGGCGATGAGGTTAAATACGAAGATGTACTGGCTAATGTTAAAGAAAGGGATTACCTGGATACCACCCGCGAAGACTCTCCTTTAGTAAAAGCTGAAGATGCTATAGAAATCGATAATTCAGATATGAATTTGGAGGAACAGTTTGAAAAAGTATTAAAACTGGCCAAAGATAAAATTGAAGAATAAGCATTCTGTTTTTAAACTAATTAGGGTTTGAGAAAAGAAAAATAAGTTGTATTTTTGCAGCCCTTTTTGGCGAAGAATCGGAAAATCAAAAGGGATTGGAAATCAAAACCATAACTACTTCTGTGTTTTATTTGCTTAATTTTTCCGAAGAATACAGGATACAAATTTTTTATCAGCAATGGCTGAAGACAAAAAAAACCAGGACGTTCAGGACGAAAATCTTGAAGTTCAACCGGTAGCTGGAATGGCTACTTCATCGCAACCCGCTCCTACCGAGCAGCAGGAAAACCCTGAGAAATTTCTTGAAGAATTTAACTGGCACAATTATGAAGAGGGAATTGACCCTATTGATGATGAGAAGTTAGAAGAATTTGAGAAATTAGTTGCAGAAAATTTCGTAGACACTTTAAATGACGAAGTTGTAACAGGAAAAGTAATTAATATTACAGATCGTGATGCAATTATAGACATTAACGCAAAAAGTGAAGGCGTTATTTCCCTTAACGAATTTCGTTACAATCCAGATCTTAAAGTTGGAGACGACGTTGAGGTTTTAATTGATGTTCGTGAAGATTCAACAGGACAATTAATCCTTTCTCACCGTAAAGCTCGTGTAATTCAGGCCTGGGATCGTGTGAACAAAGCTCACGACGAAAGTCTTATCGTAAATGGTTTTGTGAAATGCAGAACTAAAGGTGGTATGATCGTAGATGTATTTGGAATTGAAGCATTCTTGCCAGGATCTCAAATAGACGTGAAGCCTATCCGTGATTACGATGCTTATGTTGGAAAAACAATGGAATTCAAAGTTGTGAAAATCAACCACGAATTCAAAAACGTGGTGGTTTCTCACAAAGCGCTTATTGAAGCCGATATCGAAGAACAGAAGAAAGAAATTATCGGTCAGCTTGAAAAAGGTCAGGTACTTGAAGGTACTGTTAAAAACATCACTTCTTACGGAGTATTTGTTGATCTTGGAGGAGTTGACGGACTTGTTCACATTACCGACCTTAGCTGGTCTCGTATCAACCATCCAAATGAGATCGTTGAACTTGATCAAAAACTAAACGTGGTAATTCTAGACTTTGATGAAGCTAAAACAAGAATCCAACTTGGTCTTAAGCAATTAAGCAAACACCCATGGGAAGCTCTTGACGAAAACCTTAAGGTTGGAGACAAGGTAAAAGGTAAAGTAGTTGTAATCGCAGATTACGGTGCATTTATTGAAGTTGCCGATGGTGTTGAAGGTCTTATCCACGTTTCTGAAATGTCATGGAGTACGCACTTGCGTTCAGCTCAGGATTTCGTAAATGTTGGAGATGAAGTTGAAGCTCAAATCTTAACTTTAGATCGTGAAGACCGTAAAATGTCTCTTGGAATTAAGCAATTAACTCCAGACCCATGGACAGATATTACTACTAAATATCCTGTTGGTTCTAAACACAAAGGAATTGTACGTAACTTCACCAACTTTGGTGTATTCGTAGAATTAGAAGAAGGAATTGACGGACTTATTTATATCTCTGATCTATCCTGGACTAAGAAAATCAAGCACCCATCAGAATTTACTAACGTAGGTGATGAGCTTGAGGTTGTAGTTCTAGAATTAGATGTTGATGGTCGTAAGTTAAGCCTTGGTCACAAGCAGGTTGAAGACAACCCTTGGGATAAATACGAAACTGAGTTCGCTGTTGGTACTAAACACACCGCAGAGATTGCAGAGATCGTAGATAAAGGTGCTACTATAGACTTTAACGAAGATATCACTGCATTTGTTCCTACCAGACATCTTGAAAAAGAAGACGGTAACAAATTAACTAAAGGTGAATCTGCAGAGTTCCAGATCATTGAATTCAATAAAGAATTCAAAAGAGTGGTAGCTTCACATATGGCTATTCACAAAGAAGAAGAGCAGCAAATCGTTAAGCAAGCCGCTAAAAAAGCAGCTTCGCAAAGCAATGACAAAACCACTATTGGTGATGTTAATGCCGATCTTCAGGCTTTAAAAGATAAAATGGAAGGGAAGTAAATCTATTTCCGTGAAGACGGGAATCCCCTGATATTTAATCATAAACAAAAGAGGCCGTCTAAAAAGTAT